>JALSHQ010000333.1 GCA_026982145.1 Gammaproteobacteria bacterium
ACTAATTCAGATGGGATCTCTGCAACCACCACGTCCCACTCATACAGCTGTGCGCGCAAACGCCCTGCATCCGGTGCTAATAAAATACTCTCCTTGACCAAACCAACTTCATCGTCCATCCGGCTAGCACCCTTTTGCTGCGGTGATGCCTCCCCGCCTGCTTCCGCGGCACCTTCACGCTTCAGTTCAAGAAAGTGCTGTGTCAACGCCTGCAAAAGCAGCTCACTCCCTTCACCCGACTGCGCTGAAAGCCAGATGCGACAGGGCTTGCCTTCTTTATCATAGTCGATACGGGGCGCAACCCCGGCTACTTGGTCAATCTTGTTATAGACCTCTATTTGCGGAATATCACCCGCACCGATCTCTTTCAAGACACGATTCACCTGGTCCATATAAGCGTGACGCTCATCGTCATGCGCATCAATCACATGCAGCAATAAGTTCGCCTCAACGGTCTCCTCCAGTGTCGATCGAAAGGCCGCCACCAAATCGTGTGGCAGATGGCGAATAAAGCCCACGGTGTCTGCTAAAATCACCTCGCCGGTGGCCGGCAATTCAACGCGACGTAGCGTGGGGTCGAGCGTTGCGAAGAGCTTATCTGCCGCATAAACGTCAGCACCCGTTAGGCAATTAAAGAGGGTGGACTTGCCTGCATTGGTATAGCCCACCAATGAAATGGTCGGCACTGCGGCCTTACGCCGTGTCTGCCGACGCAGCTCACGTTGCTTTCTCACTTTATCTAACCGCTTGTTAAGTTTTTTGATGCGCGCGCCGATCAAGCGGCGGTCAGTCTCCAGCTGCGTTTCACCCGGCCCACGCAGGCCGATACCCCCCTTCTGTCGCTCTAGATGGGTCCAGCCACGCACCAAGCGCGTAGAAAGGTGTTTGAGTTGTGCGAGTTCAACCTGCAATTTTCCTTCAAAAGAGCTAGCGCGCATGGCAAAAATATCGAGGATCAACCCTGCACGATCCACCACCCGGCATTTCAACAACCCTTCAAGGTTTCGCTCTTGCGTGGGGGAGAGCTGGTGATTAAACAGCACCAGCTCCGCCTGCTCTGCCACCACCCGCTGGTGAATCTCCTGTGCTTTACCAGAACCCACAAAATATTTGGGGTCGGGTGTTTTGCGCCGCCCAGTAACGATCGATGTCACTTCAACATCCACCGAAGCCGCTAAATCGCAAAATTCATCGAGACTTTCCTGAGCATCACGAACGCCAAGTTCCAAGTGGACAAGTATCGCCCGGGTGCCGCCCTGAGGACGATCAAACATGTCATCAACCAATCAAGCGCACCCAACTGTTTACAGCCTGTAGAGCGACGACATCACCCATCCGAAGGGGATTCCTCCGACAGCGATGCTTTAATATTGCGCGCCGGCACAACAGTCGAGATAGCATGTTTATAAACCATTTGGCTGACGGAATTTTTCAGCAGTACGACAAATTGATCAAATGACTCAACCTGCCCTTGCAGCTTGATTCCATTCACTAAATAGATAGAAACGGGAATGCGCTCCTTGCGCAAAGCGTTCAAAAAAGGGTCTTGTAAGGATTGCCCTTTGGCCATTATTATTCTCCTTATATCCAAATGTTGGACGGACTTTCAGCTATCCTGAAATTGTTTGTTCAGCATCGAACAGAGCGAAACCCATCTCCATACATGCGCGAGTGTAACAAGCTGCTGTTTTATATGCACCACAGCTTATCCGTACTTAGTGCCTTCGGTAAACAATTTCAAGACCGTATTGATAACATTTTTATCACTGCCGTCAACCCACGCCGCATTTTTCTCTGCGCGCAA
>JALSHQ010000334.1 GCA_026982145.1 Gammaproteobacteria bacterium
AGCCCCCATCAAGCGCTCAACTCGCAAAACAATGTTTAAAGAAAAGTAAAACACAACATCTTGTGTTACACGAAGAAGGTTAGAGTTAATTTAAGCGCCAGTCAACTACAAAAACAGAAAAATTAGCGGCCATTAAAACCCATAAATACTAAACAATAACAATCAGATAACAACCATAAACCCTTTTTTTATAGTGCGAAACATTTTACCTAACCGGAATTTAATCAATTTCATGAAACCACTATATATTGTGGTTTAGAATTCGGTGGATCTCTTATTAAACAACTACTTACCAATAACCCACCACTCCCCCCTTGAAAAGAGGGGCACTCACGCACACTTATGTAGACAAGCAACTCATCATTCAAATTAAACAGGAGGCTAGCAATGGTTATTTCACACTACCAACCATGGACAGGCATCAGCCATTTTAACAATGAAATCAATCGCCTATTTAACAGCAGGGAGATCAACGACGCCTCTAGGGGTGACGCCACCAACGTGGTCACCAGCGACTGGATACCCGCCGTGGATGTTAAAGAAGAGGCGCAGCAGTTCTCCATTTTTGTCGACATTCCCGGTGTGGCGCGCAAAGATATCGAGATCTCGATGGACAAAGGCGTACTCAGCATCAAGGGCGAGCGTCACAGCGAAAACAAACAAGAGGAGGAGGGCTACAAGCGTATTGAACGCGCACACGGCACTTTCTACCGCAGTTTTTCACTGCCAGACACCGCAGACGCGGAAGGGATTACTGCCAAAAATAGAGATGGCGTGCTGGAAATCATCATTCCCAAACAACACCCAAGTCAGGCAAGAAAAATTACGATAGAAGGTTGAACCTCAACTAAAATTTAGAGTCGAACCCGTGGCTGGCACTCGCACGTGCCACGCCACCATGCTTCTAAAATGACCCACTGGAGACCCCAATGCCTCGGCAACTGCTGATCACGTTACTACTCTGCGCTTTTATCACCCCCATTTCAGGCGCCGCCAGCGCTGCCCTACCCACCTTTGATTCGCAAGGAGAGGCGCTGCCTTCTCTGGCGCCCATGCTGGAGCGCGTGACCCCGGCCGTGGTCAACATCTCCACTCGCGGACAAGAGCGAATCCAGAGCAATCCGCTGCTGCAAGACCCCTTTTTTCGGCGCTTCTTTAACCTACCCGAGCAGCCCAGCCACCGCGATACTCAGAGCCTCGGCTCCGGTGTCATTGTCGATGCCGACAACGGCTACATTCTCACCAACAACCATGTGATCGACAAAGCGATCGAGATCACCGTTACACTGCAAGATGGCCGACGCCTCAATGCAGCGCTGGTGGGGGCGGACCCGGAAGCTGATGTGGCGGTCATTCAGGTGCCGAATGAAGATCTCAGCGCACTCAAACTGGCCGATTCCGATCAGCTGCGCGTCGGTGATTTTGTCGTCGCCATCGGTAATCCGTTCGGCCTCGGTCAGACCGTCACTTCTGGCATCGTCAGCGCACTGGGACGCACCGGCCTCGGCATCGAAGGCTATGAAGACTTTATTCAAACTGATGCGTCGATCAACCCCGGTAACTCTGGCGGCGCACTCGTTAACCTGCGCGGCGAGCTGGTCGGTATCAACACCGCCATCATCGCCCCCGGTGGCGGCAATGTCGGCATCGGCTTTGCCATCCCCACCAACATGGGGCAGCAAATCATGGCGCAACTGGTCAAATATGGTGAAGTCAAACGGGGCAAGCTCGGTGTCTCCGCCCAAAACCTAACCCCCGAACTTGCCCACGCCTTTGGCATCAAGGGCACCACCGGCGCGGTG
>JALSHQ010000335.1 GCA_026982145.1 Gammaproteobacteria bacterium
GGTTACCGTGCCGTAACCGCAATGAGGCAATGTCTGCGCTGAGCGCAGATAACTCTTCTGCGGCCTCATGAGTGAAGCCGTTTGATGCGAGGTTGAAGCCTTGTTGGTCTGCAAGCAATGTTTTACCGGTGCTTGAGAGCGCGCGTAGTAGTGGCGGGAAAATATCTTCAATAGAACCCGATGGTGCTTGCTGTGCTTGTTCATGCGTTTCAAGCCAGCCGAGTCGCTGCATTCGGTGCAGTGTTTCAAGTGCGCTGTCCTCATCCATTTTTATCTGGCCACAAAGATTTTCCATCGTTAGCCGTTGGCTTTCACTTTGAGAGACCATGGCCAGTAACAGTTTGCGTGTGACCTCGGATTGATTGCTGGATGTCGCATAATAGATGCCTGCAGGCGTGGGCAGCACATGCTTTTCATCGATGAGTTCATACTTATTCATCTATTCGCCCAGCCATGGGTCGAGAGAATATAAAAGCACCTTGAGCAGTGTTGTAATATCTTCTTTTTTGCGAGCATCAACCTCGAAAATAGGTGACTTTATACCGAGCGTCTTTAAATGTTGGTGATAGGTTTCAATCGTGGGCTCGGGGTTGCTTTCCATGTGGGTGATGCCAATCACCATCTTTTTGTTATTGATGAAGCTATCGAAAGAGTCGAGAAAAAACCGCATATCATTGAATGGATCTGGGCGGGTGTTATCCAGCAGTAGAATCAAGCCAAGCCCCCCTTCTGTCAGGATCTCCCACATAAAATCAAAGCGCTCTTGGCCTGGCGTACCATAGAGGTGGATGCGTTCACCATCGCCAAGTTTTAACAGACCATAATCCATCGCTACGGTGGTTGTCCGTTTGCGGCTTTTAGTCATATCGCTGGCGCTTTCATCCGTTTTCATTACCGGAATGTCGCTGATCGAATTGATTGCCGTTGTTTTTCCCGCACCCACCGGCCCGGTAAAAATTATTTTGTGGTTGTTAGCCGCCATTTTAATTAGCCATGTTATTTGTGATGTATGGTCTGTTAGTTGTTTCAACCATTGGAGCCAAGCCGTTGCAAGATGCGCCCAAATAGCGAGCGATGGTGGTTAGTGGATGGTGGCTTGAATGGGGCTACTTTAGTTCGAGTTTTATCGAGAGAAGCTGCGATTCCCAGTGCATTGGTGGCCGCGTAAAATGAATACACTTGTTGAATAGGAACATCCAGCACCTTTGAAATAAGTGCCGGTGGACTAGGTTGATCGGATAGCAGCGCTGCAATTCGAATGCTATTAGGGATCTGTTTTAAGCGCGTAAGATTTGGCCAGCTATTCAGATGGATTGGGTTGGAGAGTTTCATGCCCTTCGGCATCCTGCCTGCTGAGGTCCACAATGCAATTTTCCACAAAAACTGTTCAATGGATGCCTCGTGCTGTTTATTTTCCTTGAGGTGAAACTCAAGTTTTGTCTCTTTTTTGGTGAGGCGGTTAGATTTTGTGGAGAGACAAAAAAGAGGCATATTGCAGAGCTTTTCAAGCTGCTCATCACTAATGTCTGAGAATACTTTGTTTTGAACGGGGTCAATGGCAATGGTTGCCCACGTCTCCTCTATTTTGATGGAGAAAAGAACGGCGCATTTCTTTTGATTGGCCTCATCCACAGCCGTATGAATTTCTCCCTGAAGGTGGTCGTTGGGTGAATAATAGCGGGTCTTTACTTCTTTGAGATCATTCCAGTTTGCTTCTGGCTCCGGAATTTTATTGCTGGTATCAGTGCGAGAATTTTTGCTGGTGCTGGTGCTGGTGCTGGTGCTGGTGCTGGT
>JALSHQ010000336.1 GCA_026982145.1 Gammaproteobacteria bacterium
GAAAAATTCCCCAAGGCTAACTCACGCCTGACCACGCAGATGAAATCAGTGGGTGAAGTGATGGCGATTGGGCGTACTTTTCAGGAGTCATTGCAGAAAGCGCTGCGTGGGCTTGAGACCGGAATGGATGGCCTCAATGAAATGGTTGACCTTAAATCTGAAGATGCACTGAGCATCATTCAGCAAGAACTCGGCTCGCCGGGGCCGGATCGTATCTGGTACATTGCGGATGCATTTCGCCTCGGGCTTTCAGTTGAAACCGTTTTTGAACTCTGTAGTGTTGATCCTTGGTTTTTGGTTCAGATTCAAAACTTAGTTGAGTTAGAAAATGGCATGAAGGGGCGTGCGCTGGAGAGTTTTGGGCGTAATGAACTCTACGCACTTAAGCGCAGAGGTTTCTCTGATCGCCGCATGGCCACACTGCTAGATTCGCATGAAGATAAGCTGCGGGCGTTGCGTCATGAACTTGATGTTCACCCTGTTTATAAACGGGTCGACTCCTGTGCAGCAGAGTTTGCATCTGCCACTGCCTACCTCTACTCAACTTATGAAGAGGAGTGCGAAGCCGCACCTTCGACACGCGATAAAATCATGGTACTCGGTGGTGGCCCTAACCGTATCGGGCAGGGCATTGAATTTGATTACTGCTGCGTACAGGCAGCGCTTGCGATGCGCGCCGACGGATATGAAACAATCATGGTGAACTGTAATCCAGAGACAGTTTCAACCGATTATGATACCTCAGACCGTCTCTATTTTGAGCCGCTCACACTGGAAGATGTGCTGGAGATTATCGCTGTTGAAAAGCCGACGGGAGTGATTGTCCAGTATGGTGGGCAGACGCCACTGAAATTGGCACGCGCGCTGGAAGCCGCAGGTACACCAATAATCGGAACGTCACCCGATGCGATCGACCTTGCTGAAGACCGTGAACGTTTTCAGCAGTTGATTCAAGACTTGAACCTAAAGCAGCCACCAAACGCAACAGCGCGTACTGAAGCGCAGGCGATTGAACTATCAAAAGAGATCGGCTTTCCGTTAGTGGTACGTCCATCCTATGTGCTGGGTGGCCGAGCGATGGAGATCGTCCACAATGAAGATGACCTGAAACGTTATATGACCGAAGCGGTGCGGGTCTCCAATGACTCACCCGTGTTGTTGGATCATTTCCTAAGTGATGCGATTGAACTTGATGTGGACGCGGTCTGTGACGGTAGCGAGGTAGTGATTGGCGGTATCATGGAGCATATCGAACAGGCGGGCATTCATTCGGGTGATTCCGCGTGCTCATTACCCACGTATAGCCTTGACTCTGCAATCGTAGATCGAGTGCGTGAGCAGACTCGGGCGCTCGCGCTAGGCCTTAAAGTGAAAGGGCTGATGAATGTGCAGTTTGCGGTTAAGGGGGATGACATCTATGTGATAGAGGTGAACCCGCGTGCATCACGTACGGTGCCCTTTGTTTCCAAGGCGTGTGGCATTGCGCTGGCTCAAATTGGGGCGCGCTGCATGGCGGGAACAACACTTGCGGCGCAGGGGGTCACCAAAGAGATCGTGCCCAGTTATTACTCCGTGAAAGAGGCGGTATTCCCCTTCGCCAAATTTCCGGGTGTTGATACCTTGCTCGGGCCTGAGATGAAATCAACCGGTGAAGTGATGGGTATTGGCCGCACCTTCGCTGAAGCCTTTGCCAAAGCGCAGTTAGGCGCAGGTGTCATATTGCCACGCAGTGGGCGTGTTTTTATTAGTGTACGCGATGGCGATAAACCAAAAGCGATTGAAGTAGCG
>JALSHQ010000337.1 GCA_026982145.1 Gammaproteobacteria bacterium
TGCCGAAGTGCATGACCAGACCTCTTTCATCCGCATGGAGCAACAAGGCGACGACCAAATCGTCACCACCCGAAAAAAAGGGGGCGATGAAGTTCAGTTCAAAAGCCGTTATGTGATCGGCGCCGACGGCCCCAGCTCGCCGGTACTGCGCGCGCTCTACCCGGACTATCCGCAACAGATTCCGTGGTTCTTCGTGGGTCAGAAGTTTCACGAAATCATCGACTGCCCACTCGACGAAGCCTATTTCCATTTCTGGTTCCACCCCAAACTTGGCCATTACACTTGGAGCCATGCGCGTGATGGCAGGCAGATTGTGGGGGTCGGCTTTAAGCGTGGTGATAATTTTCACCAGCGGCACCAACATGTCGTCCACTATCTACAGGATAAACACGGTGTGCAGCTCAAACCCGCTGATGCTGACCACGAAGGGTGCGCCGAAAACTTTGGGCCGTCACTGATCAACCGCTACGTCTTTGGAAAAGGTAATGTGCTGATCACCGGGCAAGCGGCCGGTTTTCTCAATATGATTGGTGAAGGGATGAGCTGCGCGCTGCACGCGGGTGCCATTGCAGGCGAGGCGATCATCGAAGCGGCGATTCATAACCGAGAGCTGCAACCCCTCTATCGTGACATGATTGCCAGTGAAGTCAGACGCACAACAGACCAGTGGAACCCACTAAAGGTCGCGTTTAGCAAACCCCACGAAGCCGATTTTCCGGCCGCCTTAATGGCGCTTCCAGTCAAACAACGGCTACTCGTACTGCGTGATATGTGGCGCTTCGTCTGCCTCTACAAGGAGTTCAAATGGGGGCGAGAGATCATGCGAGAAAGCATTGCACGCATCAAGCATGGCCATTACCCGGGGGTTCGTTGGCAATAGGTTTAACTGGCGTTGGACGCTGCTAATACTGGTTGGTGTGCCTCACAAAATGCGGCGACTTTATCGGCAGGAATGGGTCGTGAAAAATAGTAGCCCTGATAGTTGTCGCAACCATTTTCAAGCAAAAAATCCAGTTCTTCTTTAGTCTCCACGCCTTCAGCGATCAACGCTAACCCAAGGTTATGAGACATACCAATGATCGTTTTTACGATGTGGGCATCATTAATGTTTTGGGTAATGTCGCTCACAAAAGATCTGTCGATTTTGAGTCGATCAAGCGGCAATTTCTTAAGATATGCCATCGAAGAGTACCCGGTACCAAAATCGTCGATCGAAAAAATCACCCCCACCTCTTTGAGCGCCTCAATTTTACTGACGGTCTCTGCCGTTTGATCTAGCAATATATTTTCAGTCAACTCTAGCTCAAGCAGATCGCCGCTCATCTTCATCTCCTTCAGCAGTCCTTTAACATACTCTACAAAATCCTCTTGGTGAAACTGTTTTGGGCTCACATTGACGGCCAAGGTATCCAGTGCCACCCCCTCAGCCTGCCACTTTTTAAATTGTGTCAAACCGCTTTTCAGCACCCATTCACCCATGGGAATAATCAGCCCACTCTCCTCCGCAATTTCAATAAAATCACCCGGAAAGATCATTCCCCTCTCTGGGTGGTTCCAACGGATCAGCGCTTCGACCCCCGTGACCCCAGTCACCGCATTCACTTGTGGCTGGTAATGAAGCTCCAGCTCATCATGAGCCAACGCATGCCTTAGCTCTGTCTGGATACGAAGTCGCTGCTCTACCTCTTGCTGCATGCTCGGCATAAAAAATCGTACGGCATTACGCCCTGCGTCCTTCGCTCGATACATTGCTGTATCGGCATGTTTTAACACGTCATCT
>JALSHQ010000338.1 GCA_026982145.1 Gammaproteobacteria bacterium
TGAGCCTGCCGCTGTTTCAACGCCAGCCCCCAGCAACGCAGGGTTTGCGGCACTGGCCATCGGTGGCATTCAGATCAAAGATGCAGAGGTGAACTATAACGACCGCACCAACGGCACCCGCTATCTGGTGAAACAGCTCAACCTACAAAGTGGGGCGATCTCACTGGGTGAGCCACTGGCGCTGACATTAAGCAGCCAGTTTGAGGGATCTCAACCCCCTGTTAGCGGCGCACTAAAACTGCAGACGCGCATTCAATTTGATCTTAGCAGTGAGCATTATCGCTTTGAGGCGACCACGCTTAGCGCCACATTAAAAGGAGATGCGTTGCCGGGTGGCGAGGCAATCATCGATCTTTCAGCCGATATCGGGCTCGACCTTCAGCAGCAGAGCGCCACGCTTTCTGCGTTCATACTGAAGAGTTACGGGGTTGAAGTGAGTGGCGAGCTTAACGTTGAACAGTTGCTGGGTGAGATGCAACTCAATGGTGAGCTGAAGGTAGCAGAGTTCAACCCTAAAAAATTATTGCGCAGGCTAGCGATTGAACCGCCTGAAACAACCGATGCCGCAGCGCTAAGCCGCATGCAGCTCTCATTCTCACTGATGGCTTCGTTGGCAGCCACCCCGGCTCAATATCGTTTGCATCAATTGGTGCTGCTGGTCGATGAAAGCCGCATGAGTGGCGAGGTGGCGCTTACGATGTCGGATCCGCTGTCCGCCATCAACTACACGCTGTCGCTGGATCAGATCGACGCAGACCGTTACCTGCCGCCGTCACCGGATGCTGCACAAACCGCGCCCGATACCCCTACCGCAACTTCAACGACAGCGGTGATCACACCGGCCAGCGCGAGCGCAGCCGCAGCAACAACCTTGCCGCTGGAGACGCTGCGCGCGTTGGCACTGCGCGGCACATTGGCGATCGATAAGCTGCAACTCTCCGGGCTACAACTCAGTGAAATCAACACAGAGGTCGATGCCCGCGGGGGCGTGATTCGTCTGCATCCATTAAGTGCGCGTCTTTATCAAGGTGAATACACCGGCGACATACGGCTGGATGTGCGCGCTGATGAACCCAAAATATCGCTCAACGAATCGCTACAGCAGGTTCAAATCGGCCCTTTACTAAAAGATTACATCGGTGACGCGCAAGTCAGTGGCATCGGCAATGTAACGGCAACATTAACCGCAAGCGGTGCGACGCAAGCGGCGATCACCCGTACGTTAAATGGCAGCGTGGCAGTGAACATTGCCGATGGCGCGATTAAAGAGCTCAATATTGTGCAGTTGGTGCATGAAACCAAGGCAAAACTGAAAGGGCGCCCTGTGCCGTCCGCCCCGGCCACGCTGAGCCGTACTGACTTTGCGGAGATGAAAGCGACACTTGAGATAAAAAATGGGGTGGTCAAAAACCGTGATCTATCGATTAAATCGCCTTATCTCCGGGTGAGTGGTGAAGGACAGGCGGATCTGGCGCGTGAGTCGATCGACTACCTTGCCAAAGTGGTGATTAGCAAAACAGAGCAGGGCCAAGGCGGTGCGGAAATAGAGGCTCTGCGTGGTGTCACCCTGCCGCTTCTCATTCGCGGTACCTTTGATGCGCCGACATATAAGCTTGAGCTGGGCGACCTGCTAAAAGCGCAGGCCAAAGAGGCATTGGCAAAAGAGAAGGCGCGCTTGAAAGTGAAGCTTGAACGAGCGAAAGCTGACGAGAAAGCAGTGCTACAACAGAAACTAGATGCAGAAAAAGCCCGCCTGCAACGCAAGG
>JALSHQ010000339.1 GCA_026982145.1 Gammaproteobacteria bacterium
AGATTCTGCATGCAGCAGCAGATGAAGGTGTGCAGGTGCTAACGTTGCGAGATGGCATTCGTAGCAGTGAAATTACAGTGAATGTACGTGCCGGAAAAATCACGCTAGTGCATGTGATTGCCGCGGGCGGGCGATTGCATGTACGTACGATAACGATATAGAATGAATTCAGCTCTAAATGATCTTCATCTTCAAGGAACGTGTATGAAAAACCACCGCCTCTCCCTTAAACTGTTTGCAATAATATTGCTAATGGCGGGCTTAAATGGCTGCAGCACATCAGGTATTGAGGCCGTGGGAAAGCCGGGTGACGCAGAGATAAAAAAACATCTACTGATACATAACGACGCACTAGCAAAGAAAATTACGATTTCTGATATGCGTAGCCGCGAAGTGGGCGGGTTACTGGAAGTTAACTTGAAGCTTACCAATCTTACCAGCAGTGATAAATCAGTGGCGTACCGTTTTAGTTGGTTTGATGCTGATGACTTTGAAGTGGAAGCCGGGAGTGATGGCTGGACGCCGGTAAATCTGCACGGTGCACAGAGCGTTACGGTGCAAGGTGTTGCACCCAATGGTTTGGTGAAGAGCTACCGATTAAACGTAAAGGGGCAATAGATGTCGATCAAAAAACGTTTGGCCATGATAGGCGTGTCGCTGCTCGCGGCATCGTTACTAGTGCTGCAGGGCTGTGCCAGCAAAGTGGCCTATCAGGATGCTACTGAAGTGGAGACAACGACGATCGATTTTGGCTCTACTGATCTACAGCAGATCGCCGCCAAGATGGTTGACTCGCTCTTAGCCTTCCCTCCCATTGTGCAGGCCACCAGCGAGCGTCACCCCGTCATGTTTGTCGACAAGATTAAAAATAAAACGACGGAACATATCGACACCGAGTCAATCACCGACACGATCTCGACCCGAATTTTGCGCTCCGGAAAATTCCGCTTTGTGGATATGAGCAAGGTTTCCGAGGTGCGCGAGCAACTTGCATTCCAAAATAAAAGTGGCATGGTCAACCGCAATACGGCAGCGCAGGTTGGGCGCCAAATCGGAGCGGAATATATGATGTATGGCAATTTGAGCAGCATCGTTAAAAAGAGTAATGACGTAAAAGATGTTTACTACAAGTTCACTCTAAAAGTGATGCACCTTGAGAGTGGCATCATTGAGTGGGCTGATGAAAAAGAGATTCGCAAAACGCGTGAAAAATCGCTATTTGGCAGGTAATCCATTATGAAGACTGTTAATACCACGGTTTTGGGCGCAGCACTGTTATTCTCATCCTTCACCTACGCCGGATCTGACATTGTGGTGAGCCACAGTCAGGCGAGCCACGCCGCGACCCCTTATGTTGGCTTGAGCTTAGGGAGTGCCGATTATGACTTGGCGAATGACAGCTCACCCTCTTTCTCTATCTTTGGCGGGATGGCACTTAATGAGCTGCTGGCTGTTGAGCTGGGCATGGCTGATTTTGGTGATGTGAATAATGCAGCCAGTGAAGCGAGCGCCTTTTATGGAAGTGCGGTGGCAAACTATAGCCTCACCCATGAGCTAAGTGCCTTTGCGCAGTTAGGGCTCGCTAGCTGGGACTACGAGGTGGGCACCACAAGTGATTCCAGTGTTGATGTCTTTTGGGGGCTCGGTGTGAATTATGAAATTGGCGGGGCGTTAGCTGCTCGCTTCGCTATTCAGCAATTTTCAATTGATGCCAGCTTTTTGGGCGCTGCAGTGAATGAAGATATTCTCAACGTGAATATTGGCT
>JALSHQ010000340.1 GCA_026982145.1 Gammaproteobacteria bacterium
CAGGTTTAACGTAATCTCACCCGTGCGATCCATGAGCGCAATCCAAGAGAGCCCCGTAAAGAGGGTGACCCCCGTCATGAAAAGCGCCAGCAGTAGCAGCGTTGCGCCGATAAAGCTGAATGGCGTGACCAGCATACCACCCACACCATCTCCCAACACACCGCCCGCCCCGGTGCTCATCGGCAGTGCTTCTGGCGCGCTCACAAAGTGGAGTGCGGCAAGGCTGCTGCCGGCAATCATCGTCAACAAAAAACCACCACTGCGCAGTGCCGACTGGCGCATGTCAAATGGTGCCTCCGAAGCGCGGCCACGATAAAGCAACCAGCCACCGTAAGCGACCATCAACGGAAAAAGGTATGAGAAATAACCAAACAGTGAGAGGAAAATATCGGCAAACCAGGCACCTGCAACCCCACCTTTGTTATGCACGATATCGCTATCGGCACTGTTAGACCAGCCGGGGTCAGCCGAGTGATAGGTCACCAGCGAAAGCAGCATATAGACCGCCACAACACCGAAGATAAAAAGCGCGCCTTCACGCAACCCTCTGACCAAGTGGCTCGCTAACGGCGACTGCTCGCCAGATTTATTACGCGTTGCTCGTCCCACTCGCTTATGAGTCTTTAAAAGGTGATGTTAAAACTATGATATCTGACATAAGTATCTGCCATCAGTGATTAAAAAACAGTGAAGAATTATGCCACAGATTGCTCGAAGACGCCCAACATAACGCCATGACTCAATGCCCACAACCTGATAATGGACTTCCCTTAAGCCAAACAACCCCCCTTGCTAAAGCGCCCTTAATGCAGGGTGTATCAATTCACCCGCTTGCACATTGATACCCGCCTGAAGGCTCGCATGTTGCTCCAGCTCACCGTTAGCAAGCCTCATCGCATAAGGAAGTAATGCGGCCGATAGTGCCTGCGATGCGCTGCGCGGTACCGCACCCGGCATATTGGTGACACAAAAATGCACCACTCCCTCCCACTCAAAGGTGGGCGACTGATAATTGGTAGGGCGCGTGGTTTCAATACATCCCCCTTGATCAACCGCGATGTCGATAATCACACTGCCGCGCGCCATTGTTTTCACCACATCAGCCGACACCAGATGCGGCGCTTTAGCACCGGGAATCAATACGGCACCGATCAACAGGTCGGCACGCGCGATCTCTTCGGCAATCAGGTCACTGTAACCATAGAGTGCCGTGACATTAGCGCCCAGCGCCCGCATCTGTGCTAACTTTGCGCGCTCTTTATCGAACACGACCACCTCAGCCCCCATCGCAGCCGCGAGCGTTGCCGCACCACCCCCCGCGACACCACCCCCCAAAATCACCACTCGACCACGCGGCGCCGCTGGCAATCCCCCCAACAGCACCCCTTTGCCACCGCTGGGCTGGTGCAATAGCGTCGTACCGATTTGGGTGGCGAGCCGCCCAGCGATGTCGCTCATCGGCGCCAGCAGCGGCAGTTGCCGGTCATCTTCAACGGTCTCAAACGCTACCGCAGTCAAACCGATATCGAGCAGCTTCTGAGTCAACACCGGTTCAGCTGCAAGGTGGAGAAAGCTAAACAACAGATGGTCTTTTCTCAGTAATTTGATTTCTGGCTCGACAGGCTCCTTAACCTTGATGATCATCTGCACACTCTCATAGAGGCTGGCCGCATCAGGCTTCAGCCCGATCCCGAGCGCGCTGTACTGTGCATCATCATAGCCACTTAACTCACCGGCACGCTGCTCAATAAAGAGCTCG
>JALSHQ010000341.1 GCA_026982145.1 Gammaproteobacteria bacterium
GGGGCTTATGGATCACATCAAGTTTGCCTAGCGCCTGAGCGGCAAAAAAAGCACGTGCGTGGATGGCCCAATTTTCACGCAGAATGACGGGTAAGCGGATGAACTCTACGTTGTCAGGCTTGGATTTAAGCCAGCGATCAATGTGGGTCTGAAAGCGATGGCAGTGGGGGCAGCCGTACCAAAACATCTCAATGACCTCGATTTTGCCACTATTATTAATGGGGGGTTGGGCGGGAAGCACGAGCTGGTAGTTGATCCCTTCTGTGATCTCGCTTGCAGCATGGGTCGTTGGGGTAAAGGCAATAAATAAAAACGGAATTAGGCTTGCTAGCACTCTTTTCATCGGTGATACCTCTAAATTAAACGGGAGTTTTTGTTTGGAATTGTATGGTTGCTATGTTGTGGCGTGAATTCTCAATAACAGCTAAGACTATTCAAGTTTGGATTTGTTCGCAATATTTGATGGAAGCTTTGATTTTTCGGTGTTTGGTGATGAATACGGTATTATACTTGGCACTTTAGTTGAGTAATCATTCCGTCTGGCTTGAATAGTCGGCCGTTTATACCTTTGGCAGGAGATCGTTGATGACAAAAAAACCTTTTGACCTAGCTCAATTCCTCAATCAGCAGCACCTCTGCGAGTCGTTAACGATCAAGGAAGTTCAGACGCTACTCGACTATACCGAACTGGTTGAGTACAAAAAGGGCGATGTTATCACCGATATTGGCGAGGTGGGGGATGCCATCTACTTCGTCGTCTCCGGCGAAATGGCGCTGGTTTATGAAGAGCGTGGCTCCGAAATGGAAATTGGCCGCATGAAAGAGGGCGAGTTAGTGGGCGAGATGTCCTTTTTTGACCGTCAACCGCGCATGCTGCGAATGCGTGTGGCCAGCGACGATACTCAGTTGATGAAGCTATCACGCGTCATGTATGACCGTTTGCGGATAGAACACCCCTATTTAGCCGTGGTTTTTCTTGAGCACGCGATTATCAGTCTGGATCACCTCGTGCGGCGCGTGAGCGACAATGAGATGAGCCTGAACCGTTATGTTTATGGGCGCGGCGGCAAGCGCTGACCTTGAAGCATCACTATCGTTATGCCTGTCGAGCTAAATGATGTCTGATCAGAATCACCCTTATCGCCGGGCAACATTCATGTTAAGTGTTGCCTCGCTCTCGCAGCTGCCGGTGGATGAAGGTGCCGAAGTGGCTATCGTGGGGCGCTCCAATGCCGGAAAGTCGAGTGCGATCAACACCATTACCGGTATCAATGCATTAGCACGCACCAGTAAGACACCGGGGCGAACGCAGCAGATTAACTTTTTTGAGATTGCTGATGAACGTCGTCTGGCCGATCTGCCGGGTTACGGTTACGCCAAGGTGCCGCTGCGCACCAAACAAAAATGGATGAAATTGATTGAGGACTACCTACAGCGGCGCCAGTCACTGCGAGGTTTGATCATCGTGATGGACTGTCGCCGCCCATTACAAGAGCTGGATTGCCAGCTATTGGCTTGGTGCTGCGCGGCTAAAATGCCGGTGCATCTGTTGTTGACTAAAGCCGATAAGCTGAGCCGGGGCGGTGCGGCTAATGTTTTGCAAGAGGTGCGCAAAGAGATCAAAGAGCATTTCAATGCGAGTGGTGAATTAGCGATTTCGGCTCAACTTTTTTCATCGTTAAAGAAAACAGGTATTTCGGAAGCGCACACTTGTCTGGATGGTTGGTTGAATTTTAGATAAAAAAATCCCCGGC
>JALSHQ010000342.1 GCA_026982145.1 Gammaproteobacteria bacterium
GTCACCTTCACAAGTTGGACTCCGGCGACAGGGCGAGCACGCCATTTTATGGTAGAGCACCACGGCATTATCCCGCGTGGTCTCGGAGTAGGGGCAGGTGGAGCCGAACAGCGCCACCGTCGGCACGCTGAAGGCGATCCCCATATGGGTCAGGCCGGTATCGACCCCGACCAGCAGCGACGAGTGTTTAATCACTGCTGCCGTCTGGGTCAATGACGACTGCCCAACCAGATTGATCACCCCGTCGCACTCAGCGACGATGCGCTCAGCGGCCGCCACATCGGCTGGCCCACCCAACATCACCACGGGCAGCTGTTGTTCCGTTTGAATTCGGTGAATCAATTCCGGCCAACGCATTTCAAGCCAATGTTTTTGCGGCCGCGTCGTAAAAGGGCAAACCACCGCATACGCTTTGAGCTTTATGGTGTTGGAGGGAAATGATTCATCCTCGGCGCAGAGTGCAATATCCATCTCAAAGTCGGCCACATCCAATGCTAACTCTTGAGCTAAAGCGTAATACTCAGAACCAATTCGGGGGCTGTCTCCCTGGCGAGAGATGACCCGCGTCATCATATGCTCACTCTTCTCTTTGGAGCCAAGACCGATGCGTGTTTCAGCACCCGAGGCACGAGCCCAGACGGCACTTTTCATCAGCCCTTGAAGATCAAGAACCGTATCAAACTGCCTAGCTCTAAACTCTTTTTTAAAACGCTGGTAAGCACGCCACAAAGTTAAAAACTTGCGCTCTCGCCATAACTGCTTCCACTCACCTTTGGGCCAAACAATCACCTCATTAAGTGCTTTGTTTTGACGCAACAGCGGTGCAGCCGCAGACTCAACTAACCAACTTATTTTTGCTTCGGGATAAGTGCGTCGCAGCGCTTGAATAAGCGGTGATGCAAACACAACATCGCCGATGGCGCTCAGGCGGATAATTAAAATATTTTTCACGATCAATACTGCCCAGAAAGAAAGTCGACTGGATCGATTAACACAGGAGGTGGCGCGCCATTACTCTCGATAAACAGTCGATGCCAGATAGCGAACTGCAGCAGTGCAAAGACATTTTTCGTCACATCCCCCCGCTTGCGCTGGCGCTCTATGAGAAGAGCCACACCAGTGGGATTAAACCACTCGTGAATCGCCGGGCTGTTATCCAAACTTTTGGCAACACGCTCCAAATAGTCACCACGCAACCACTCGCCAACCGGTACTTTAAAGCCGCGTTTTTTCTGCCAGAGATGGTCACCAGGAATAAAACGCGAAGCCCAACGTTTGAGAAATGCCTTACCCTGCTTGCCATCGATTTTTAGCTCATCCGGCAACGATAGACCAAACTCAACCACGCGATGATCGACAAACGGAACCCGCCCTTCCAGACTCCAGGCCATGAGCATACGATCCGCTTTGACTAACAAATTATCCGGCAAGGCAGTGGTTAGATCGACATACTGCATACGCTGTAGATCGCTCCAGCTAACCGGTGTTTCCTGCCAAGCCTGTATAAGGGGCTCGCGCCAGCTCCGTTGCGTCTGCAACAACTTGTCACCGAACACCTGCTTCGGCAACTTGCCTCGAAAATTAGCCCCCGTGCGAAACCCGCCGGTACCACTGGCTAATAGATTCTTCAACCCACGCTCAAACTTATTGGTGCGATAACGCCCATACCCCGCGAAGGCCTCGTCCCCCCCCTCTCCGGAGAAGACAACTTTCAGCTCTTTGCTCGCCTCTTCAGCCAGCATGGAG
>JALSHQ010000343.1 GCA_026982145.1 Gammaproteobacteria bacterium
CACTCCGGCTGGGCGCTCTCCACCACTCGCGCCGCTGCGACCCTGGAGCGCTGGCTAGAGACGATCGAAGAAGATTTTGACCAGCAGCCGCTGCTCGACACCCTCAAGTCCCCCTTTGTGTTCCTCGACCAGCCCCGCGAAATACTCAATAAAACCGTTTACCGTTTTGAGCAAGATATCGTGCTGCACGAAAACATCCCGCGAGGCCTCACCCGCTATCGCCATGCAATTGAGCAGCGCCAACGGCGACTCCCGTGGAGCCACGCTGATACCGCCGCGGTACACGCACTGCTCAACAGCGTTGAAGCGGCCGCCGCCCCGCTCCTCTGTTTTCTCGGCGACGACACGCACACACCCACCGCCATGCTGGACGGCCTCGAAAAGAGCCTCCGCAGCATCGGTATCTGGCAAGCATACCGCCAAGACCTCGCTGGTGAAGCGATCATTGATGAGATTTCAACCATGCGCCGCGCCATTAAAGGGCGCAATCTCAAACTTAACTGGAAAGCATTTCGTACTTGGCTCGGGCGTACCCTTGAACGCGCCAATTTTGCCGCGCAAGAGCGTGGCCAGGTTCAACTGCTCACGTTAGAGCAGAGTAACCTGCAGCAGTTTGATGCGATTGTGATTGCCGGCGTTACCCAAGAACATTTCCCCGGCCAAAAAAACCATTCGCCCTTTTTTAATGACACCGTGCGTTATGCGCTCGGTATCACACCCGCACGAAAAGTATTGGCCAGCCGCTTTTACCACTTTAGGCAACTGCTCGAAGCCGCGCCGAATATTCTGTTCACATGGCATAACGATGAAGAGGCCGGCGCGGCCACACCATCCCCATGGCTCGAACTGCTGCTGGGGTTTCATCAGCTCGCCTACGGTGAAGCACTGCATGATGGTGGGCTTGCAGAGCAGCTTGCAGCCACGCAACAGCAACTTAATACAGCACTAGCAGGCAACCTCAAACCAACGCCCGTGCCAGCACCCACTGTGCCGCAGCCATTGCTGCCAAAAGCGATCTCCGCCAGCAGTTATCAAAAATTGATCGACTGCCCTTATCAATTTTATGCCAGCTACTGCCTTAATTTAAGGGCTGCGGATGAGATTCGTGAAGCGCTGGAAAAATCAGATTACGGTGAACATGTCCACCGCATCCTGCAACACTTTCATGAACCGCGCGGTAAAGAGGCCTTCTCAAAACCGGTGGATGCACACCACCGCGATGCAGCAATTGAACACCTGAAGATAATCTCACAACGCGTTTTTAAACAAGACCTCGAAGATAACTACCTCCACCGGGGCTGGTTGCAACAGTGGCTCGCGATAGTGCCCGGCTACATCGACTGGCAGATAAAGCGCGCCCAGCAATGGCAAGTCGCGGCCGTTGAACGGGCTGCAAAATTAGACGCGTTTGACCCACTGTTCAACATTAAAGGACGGCTCGACCGGATCGATCATTCAGCCGCAGGCACCAGCGTACTCGACTACAAAACAGGCACCCCACCCAAGCTTAAAGAGATTGAAGCAGGCGAAGCCGTGCAGCTTCCCTTTTATGCGCTGCTGTCAGAACCGCCCCCCCATCAAGTTGAGTATCTAGCGTTAAGCAAAGACAAAGTTAAGATCGATGGCGCGCTCGAAGGAGATCAGCTCGCCTCACTCGCCGAGCAGAATCGTGTGCGTTTGAAACAGCTCATGAACGATATCAATCAAGGGAAACCATTGCCCGC
>JALSHQ010000344.1 GCA_026982145.1 Gammaproteobacteria bacterium
TAAAGGGCGCATTGAGCCGTCTTAGTCGAGCCGTTGATGATGTTAAAGCAGCCAAAGACCTTAGCCTACGTATTGATGAGACGCAGGAAAAAGAACTTGTGGCCGTGGCGGCTTCTATCAACCATCTGTTAGATGGCTTTGGCGACATTCTTTCGCGGGTCAACCAAAGCACGGAGCAGCTGTTTGAAGAGGTCGCACAGATCGCCTCTTCTTCAGCCGAAGTGATGGTCTCATCCGATGTGCAGAATAAAAGTGTCACCGGTGTGGTTGATTCGATGGTGGGTTTGAATAGCAGTGTGGTGCAGGTGGCACGCAGTGCGGATGAGGTGCGACTGATGGCCGTCACGGTGAAGGATCTGAGCCAAGAAGGCGAAGGCCATGTCGAGCAGGTGGCCAGTGGCATTGCGCATGTGAATGAGTCATTTCAATCGACACAGAGTTTGATCCAGTCTCTGGCGCGTCGCTCAGATGAGATTGTAAGCATCATTGAGATGATCAGTGACATTGCCGAGCAGACCAATCTTTTAGCTCTGAATGCTGCGATCGAAGCGGCGCGCGCGGGTGAACAAGGGCGGGGCTTTGCCGTAGTGGCGGATGAGGTGCGGAATCTTGCCTCAAGAACACATGATGCAACGGTTGAGGTCGCCCGCATGGTTGATGGCATTAGAACCGAGACAGGGATGGTGGTTGGGAAGATTGAGGCTGGTAGTAAAGAGGTGAGTGCGTGTGTTGAAAAAACGAGTCAGACCTCAGAGGCGCTTTCGGTGATGAGCGCAAATGCGATTGATGTGACCCATCGTACCGATGAAATTGCTGCGGCCACTGAGCAGCAGAGTTGTACTGTGCAGCATATCGAAGAGATGGTGCGCACCGTAACCGAGATGTCTGAGAAAAGTAACCAAAGCATACATAAATCAAATGATGCGATTCGCCACTTGTTAAAACAGGCGATGTCGCTGATCGTTGCCGCACGAGAATACAGCGCTGTAGAGCGAAGTGATTTAAGTTGCCTCATGCAAGCAGTAACAGAAGTGAGAATGAATGCCGTGTTGGCGACTAACGCCTCAAGCGCGGCAGAAGCAATGGTGCCCATTAATGAGATAAAGCGCCTTGATGAAGAGGTTGAGTTATTATGGTTGCGCTGCAATACCGGCAACAGTGATCAAGCTGGGCAGTTTTGGGCAGCATGGAAGACCTTCAAGGAGGCGCGTGCCATTACGTTAGAGCGCTCTGCAAGTGGGGACTTTGTGGGTGCGCGGGAAAATGCGGCGACTAATGCCGGGCCAAAATTCCAGCAAGCAAAAGCTGCGTTGGGCTTATTGATTGCGCAAGAGGCTGCTTAACACGTCATTCAAGCTTACAGGCAGGGATGTATGGGGTTTAACTGGGTCAAGCAAGTTATAAAGAGTGATGATGCGCTTGGGCATGGCGAGCGCTGGCTCGCCTGTGGCGCAGCGTTTTTTGCTATTTTAGCCGTTGCGGCTACCAGTTCATATTTCCTCAGTGGTCAAGATGTACCGATTATGGTTGCCTCAATGGGTGCCTCGGCAGTCTTGCTATTTGCAGTACCGCATAGCCGTTTTTCCCAGCCTTGGCCTTTAGTAGGCGGGCATCTGGTGCCGGTAGCCATCGGCGTGACCTGTGCGCAGTGGATAGCCGAGCCAGCATTGGCAGTGGCTGTAACGAGTGCTCTTGCACTGCTATCGATGTTATACCTAAGATG
>JALSHQ010000345.1 GCA_026982145.1 Gammaproteobacteria bacterium
TGGCTAACCGAATTTACTGACAAAAGAGCTGCGGTTGACCTTAGCATAGAGCAGCCACTAGCGCGCACGGTGCGCGCTGTTTTCGAAGGCAGTTATTCGTCTGAAAATGATTTTACCTCTTATGGTGGCGCATCAACAATTGCATGGGATCTAAACCAACGTAATACCACGATTACCGCAGGGCTAGCCGCGCTTAAAGAAAGTATTAGCCCCGCGTTTGGTACTCCAGAAGGGCTGGGGATATCCATTTGCAATGATACCGCAGCAGCGCTGGCATCACGCCCAGTGTGGGCAAACTGTAACATTACAAGCCCCCGCTTTGGTAACGGACGTAAAAACGTGATTGATGGTGTGATTGGCGTGACCCAAGTGGTGAACCAGCGAACGATTATACAGCTAAATTATAGTCATGGCGTCTCATTGGGTTATCTCACAGATCCGTATAAATTGATTAGTGTTGTTGATTATGAGCTTGATGGTGAAGAGGTGATTATTATTTATGAGAACCGGCCAGACAGGCGCACACGCAATAGTCTTTACTGGAAAACGGTGAGTCAGCTCAGCCCTAAAAAAGTGGTAGACTTTTCTTACCGCTACTTTTGGGATGATTGGGGAATAAAATCTCATACGATCGATTATAAATATCGGTATGACTATTCACCTACGAGCTATTTTCAGCCGCATGTGAGATTGAACATACAGTCTAGTGCTGATTTTTTTCAGCAAGCGATAAATGCAGCAGATGCTGAGTTACCTGAATACGCGAGTGCAGACTACCGCTTAGGTAAGCTGGAAACCTACACGCTTGGTCTTAAGTATGGAAAAGCACTGGGTGAAAATGGCGCATTCACAATGCGCGCTGAATATATCATTCAGCGCTATAAGGCTGTGGAACTGCCTGACATGAGGGCGTTGGTTTATCAGGGGACATTCACATTTAAGTTCTAGTCGCTGAGATTTCGATGAAGAAAGAGGCTCCCGCTACACTGGAATATCAAAATAACCTTTGGGTTGGGTGTTTCAGTGCAATGGCCAGTCCTTGTGAATTATTAATGGAGACGCCGGATAAGTCGCTGGCGTCTCGGCTGCTTTCAATTGCTGAGCGTGAAGCAAAGCGTGTCGAAAAAAAATTTAGTCGTTATCGCAATGATAATGTCATTTCTAAAATCAATAATGCTGCAGGGCAACCCACGCAGGTCGATGCTGAGACGGCGCTGCTGCTGAGTTATGCTGACCAGTGCTATCAACTAAGTAGCGGGCGATTTGACATTACCTCCGGAGTTTTTCGGGAAGTATGGCGCTTTGATGGCAGTAGTAACATCCCTTCAACTGACGCTGTTCAAGCTTTACTAGCGCGTGTGGGGTGGGGCAAAGTTAACTGGTCTAATCCTATCTTTACGATGGAAAAGGGAATGGAGATAGACCTCGGCGGAATCGCAAAAGAATATGCGGTTGATCGCACCGCGCTGCTACTTCGACCGTATATTAGTAGCGGTGTATTGATTAACTTTGGTGGAGACTTATGCGCACTTGGTTCGCGTTCAGACGACCGTGCGTGGGAGGTGGCCATTGAAAACCCTGAAAGCCACGCTGAGCAGGTGCTTTCATTAGTCAGTTTGAAGTCTGGTGCAGTGGCTACCAGCGGTGATGCTCGGCGTTATCTGTTAAAAGATGGCGTGAGGTATGGCCATATCTTGAACCCTGTCACTGGCTGGCCTGTGCCCGGTGCACCGCGATCAGTCACCACTATCGCATCCACTTGTATGGAGGCGGGCATGCTTTCAACTTTTGCGATCCTTGAAGGGGAGGGTGCCGAGGCATTTTTGAAGCAGCAAGGCGTTGAGTTTCTATGCCTTTAATTTTTAGGGAACCTCTGATTTATTCATGAACTTGTGTCTTGCGCCTAAAATATCCAGCTTCTGTGTTGCTCATCTTCGCATTAGCCCGCTATTACGTGCGATTCGCGCCTTGAATCTGAATATTTTAGATCACAACCCACTTCGCTCAGAATAAGTCAGAGGTTCCCTAAATATTAAACCCCGTGAAGTGCTGTTCTTCTGTTCACGGGGAAGTAGCGCAGCCAAAATTAGTAATCAAATAGCCTCGTTAGGCGCATTCTCATCTAATGGGGGGTCATCATTGATCACTTCCCCATTCTGAACGCCAAAATATTTATAGACCGAAGAGGCGATCGAAAATGGTTCTGCTTGATAGCTGTTACTGGTTGGGGCAGTGAATTGGCGATTAACGCCCGATGCACCGATGCGCTGGGTTGTGCCTACAATTTTACCCAGTGTTCGGCCGGGGATGCCTTTGCCACCAAATGTCATCAGGTTTTGGTTGTTCCCATGATCCCAGCCGATGGAGTTATTCAGGTTTACATTACGCCCAAACTCGCCATAAACATTGATAATGATATTATCGCGATTGGTTAGGTTCATATGTTTAACCGCGACTTCGAGAGAGGTCATCATATCGCGCATACGGTTTGGGTATTCGATCAGGCATGAGTCATGATCATCCCAACCACCCAGCCCACCGCTGCCCATTGAGATGAAAAGGCTTTCGGGGTTGTTGATTGCGAGGCTGACAGCGGCTTTCATACGTCGCCCAAAGCTGGTGTTCGGATAGGCGATCTGTGCGCCTCCATTATCAGGGTCATTGGGCAAGCTAGCATCGATTGTTGCCGCATTAAAGCTATTACTAATAAACTCAGAAAGTTCCTCGCGTTTAGTAAATGCCTCTCGCACTTTTAAGAACTTTTCGCGTTGAGCCGTGCTGCGTGCCAGCGCTTCGATCGCATCTTCATTGATGCCAGGGCCTCCTAGTGCTGAATTATTGGAGCGGTCATAAGGGTTTCTGAAATTTTGATCGAGAGCTATATATTTCGCGCCCAATGGAACATCAAGCCCGGCAGGCTCGTATACTAATGAGTCACCCTCAAAAGAGACAAAGGGTAATATCATCTCCTCTGGTGCTTTTCCAAAAGCATCGTGAGCACTCAAGATAGCTGCGAGTGTGGTTCCCATGCCGGGGCTGTTTTCGGCATCGAGATGCCCAGTCAGGTTTTGAAAAATGCTGGTGCGATGAGCCTTTGAATCTTCTTTAAGACGGTGAATAGTGCGAAAGATGGTCATGTCGCCTGATGCAATCAAGCTTTCCATGATTTCACCACCGGCACCATTATTGCCGCCGCCCCAGAAACCATTGGGAGTGATAATGCTTGCAGCATTATTTGGGTCAAGATTTGTAGGGTATGGGTTTTGAGAATTAGCGTTAATGTCTTCAATATTAGTGAGGTTTCCCGCTAACTCGGAAGGCCCGCCGTAAAGAAAGACATGAATAACTTGTGGCAGCACGGCAGGGCGAACATAGTTCACTTCATTCCGGATAATATTATTTGCATTGCCAGTACTGAGTGCCGCCATACTGGGCGTAATGAGATTACGCCCACCCAGTATAGATGCTGCTGTGCAAGCTCCGCCAAGGACACCGAGGTGTTTCAGGAATTTTCTTCTTTCCATAATAGTGATACCTGCTTAATTTAGACGGTTGTTAAAGTATGTTTCGGGTAACCGAGAGATGTAATCAAATGTGATTAATGTCTGCTGGGTACGGCGCTCACTGTTATCGTAGCCACGATTAGCGAATACGCTGTTGAGTGTCGTTAACTCTTGGCTATCAGCCTTGCGGCCAATGCTGCTTAAAAAGAGATAGTGGATAAAGTCTTCATCGCTCAGGTTTACCGCCTTTTCAAGAAAACCAGGCTCCCAGCCAGCATCATTTTCATTGGCTAAATTGGTTCTTCGATCCAGCAAGAGCCGTTCACGTACGAGCTTGTGGTAATAGGAAAAGCTGAGAGAGTCCAGCGGCTGAGCAGCCCAGCGCCCCAGTTTTAGTGTCATTCCCGGTTGCTTCATTTGTGCTAGCGTTGGCCTAGTTGCGCCGCCCGATGGATTGTTCAGGTCTTGAAAGAAGCGCCGATGAGGGTGCCATTGAGTGCGATGTGCAATGTTAAAGAAGGTCTCTTCCAGCCGCCTTGGGCGATCACTATTAAGCAGGTATTCACGTGAAAAAAGGATCGCAGTAAAGATATGCTCAAAGCGGGTTGGGTTACTGTTGACAATGCTTTGCACCAGTGCAGCACGCTTATCTTGTGTCATATCCACAAAGAAATGGTTGACTAGTACATTAACCATTCTGGCAATCACTTTAGGGTGGTTTGATACTGTGCGATAAAAATCGAAGCAGGTGCTGATCCATTGGCCGAGCACTTTTTGCGGCACAATATTCTCATCTAATGTAATGACGAGCTGGTAATCCTCGTTGTCGCCCGTCAGGTGCCAGTTTTGACACGCTTGCGAGGCTTTAGGGACTTCATCATCTCGGTCGAACAGGCCGAGATAGATTTCGATCATTTCACGCGTATTATCTTCCGGTGAGCGAAAGCGGCGCCAGTTTTCCTGAGAGATCATGTGTTGATAGATGATTTCACGGATCTCCATATTTGAGCCGATGCGGCTCACCAGTTTGCTATAGACCCGGTGAACATCGAAATAATCCGCTGAGTCCATTTCAAGTGCGGGTGAGAAAAGAATGGTATTGGCGAGGGTGTAGGCCATCCAGTGGGTAAAGTGATCCCGACTGAGCGGCATATCAAACATTAACGCCAGTGGCATCTCCTGCGAATAACGCCTGCTGTTGAAATCATAATTTTCATTGATTTGCTGAAAGTAGACGCCAGCGTCTGGTAGTTCTTTTGTGATGTTGAGCGCTGTGCGGTTGATGAAATTGCCACCCGCACCTATTTTTGGAGATGTTAACCCTTGGCTGAGATCAAAAAACTCATCGACGGGCACCCCTTTATAGAGCGTTCCGAGCAGTCGGTTTGAGACGATGTACTGTTCTTCAGCGGATAATTGTTTGTATTCACTGGAAGTAAGTGCTGCAGCTTCCCCGTTAACCACTTCAGCACCAAACAGACTGGCGGATTCATCGGTATTAGCCCCTTGGCTTGGCGATTCGGGTTTGCACCCTGTGAGTACCATCGCGGCTAAAATCAACAAGGCTGTTCGTTTTATCGCATTGCTCATTATTAAATCTCTCGAAAATTTTGTTAAATGGTAAGCAGCGTCCAACAGACCTGTGGCGCTTAGCTGCAACACACGACATTTCGATCGATTATAAGCACTTTGGGTAATAGAAACTTGAGCTGCCTCACAACCTAGTAAAATGGCTTTGATTTGTACCTATGCTGGAGCCGTGATATTCATTACTCAACGAGCAGTGCTGCACCCACATCTCGCCCATCCGAGGCGAGAATGGCATAAGTACGGCAGGCGGCGGCGGTGTCCATCACCTCCACAGCGATGCCTTGATTGGTGAGCGCCCCTAAAATATTGGCTGAAGGCCAGATTTGACTGGCACCGGTACCCAACAACAGTATTTGCGGTGGTTTTTGTGGCAACACATCAAAGTGCTGTTCCGTTAATTCATCGATATTGCGCGGCGCCCAGTCGCTGATCAGGCAATGCGGCATGATGATCAGGCTATCATCTAGCGTTTCTTTTTTGAGCGTCTGGTGGCCGAAACCATCACTTTTGGCGCTATAGGCTTCGTTTGGACGGATAATCGTGATTTCACCGGGGTGATAGGCGTAGATCCCAAAACGGCTGTAATCTTCATCAAGTGTAATCTTTACGCTTTGGCGGCTTTCAGGTGCAGCGGTGTTTTTCATAGTGGGTTCCAATAGTGCCTTTTATTTCGGATAGCTAATCTTTAAAAGTTTGATATTATACGCGTTTATTTTTAGTGCGTAGTGAGTTGGAGTGATATAAGCAGGTGATCGAGGAATTCCCTAGAATAAAGCGGCTGCCGCCCTATGTTTTCAATATCGTCAATGATTTGAAAGCGCAGGCGCGCGCGCGCGGTGAAGATATTATTGATTTTGGAATGGGCAATCCAGATCAGCCCACTCCCGCGCATATTGTCGATAAGCTCACAGAGGCTGCGCAACGTGGCGATACTCACCGCTATTCAGTCTCCCGCGGGATCCCTCGCCTGCGCCGTGCAATCTGCAACTGGTATAAAGATAAGTATGATGTAACGCTGGATCAGGAGTCTGAGGCGATCGTGACCATCGGCTCCAAAGAGGGGTTGGCGCACTTGGCACTCGCCACCGTAGGGCCGGGGGATGCGGTGCTAGTGCCAAACCCTGCTTATCCGATTCATCCCTACGGTTTTATTATTGCCGGTGCAGACATCCGCCATGTGCCGATGACACCGGATGTCGATTTTTTTGAAGAGTTGGAACTGGCGATCAAGAACTCGTTTCCACGCCCTAAAATGTTGGTGTTGAACTTTCCCGGTAACCCCACTACACAGTGTGTCGAATTGGAGTTTTTTGAAAGAGTTGTTGCGATCGCTCGCGAACATGAAATCTGGGTAGTGCATGACCTAGCCTATGGCGAGATTGTGTTTGATGGTTATAAAGCGCCATCGATTTTACAGGTGCCGGGCGCAAAAGAGGTGGCGGTTGAGTTTTATAGTCTTTCGAAAAGTTACAATATGCCGGGATGGCGTGTCGGTTTTATGTGTGGCAACCCAGTGTTGGTGGGCGCGCTGGCAAGGATCAAATCCTACCTAGATTACGGCATGTTCACTCCAATTCAAGTGGCGGCCATTGCTGCGCTTGAAGGACCTCAGGAGTGTGTCAAAGAGATCACTGATATGTATTGCAGCCGCCGTGATGTTTTGTGTGAGGGGTTAGATGTTATTGGCTGGCACGTTGAAAAGCCGAAGGCGACAATGTTTGTATGGGCTAGAATCCCAGAAGTATATCGTGAAATGGGATCGCTCGATTTTTCTAAAAAGCTATTAGAAGAGGCTAAAGTGGCCGTTTCACCGGGTATTGGTTTTGGGGAGTACGGTGACGACCACGTGCGATTTGGTTTGATTGAAAATGAACATCGCACTCGACAGGCAGTACGAGGCATTCGACAGATGTTTAAAAAAGACGGTGTATTGATCTGCAACGCAGGCGATGCCACAGGAGATGAGCGTTGAAACCGATTAAAGTTGGGCTGTTAGGGTTGGGCACCGTTGGTGGTGGAACCGCCAATGTGTTGGCCAGAAATGCGGCAGAAATTGCGCGTCGCGCTGGGCGTGAAATTCGTGTGACTCATGCGGCTGCACGCGAAATCAATCCTGATGTTAACACTCAGGGCATTGAGCTGTGCGATGATGCTTTTGCCCTCGTCAACCATCCGGATATTGACATTATTGTTGAGCTGATTGGGGGGTATGATCCTGCCCGTCAATTGGTATTACAGGCGATCGAAAATGGCAAGCATGTCGTCACCGCGAATAAAGCGTTGATTGCTGTACACGGCAATGAAATTTTCGAGGCCGCACAAAAAAAGGGTGTCATGGTCGCTTTTGAAGCGGGTGTTGCGGGTGGTATCCCTATTATTAAGGCGCTGCGCGAAGGGTTGGCGGCCAATCAGGTTGAGTGGCTGGCAGGCATTATCAACGGTACCGGTAATTTCATTCTCACCGAGATGCGTGATAAAGGGCGTGACTTTTCCGATGTGCTGGCCGAGGCGCAGGCGCTTGGTTATGCCGAAGCAGATCCGACCTTTGATGTGGAAGGGATCGACGCCGCGCACAAGTTGACGATCCTTGCATCGATTGCATTTGGTATACCGTTGCAGTTTGAAAAGACCTACACGGAAGGAATATCGAAGATCACCCGCGAAGATGTTAACTATGCGGAGCAGCTGGGGTATCGTATTAAGCACTTGGGCATGACACGCAAAACGGACCAAGGTATTGAGCTGCGTGTGCATCCCACATTGATCCCTGAACGCCGTTTGATTGCCAATGTCGATGGCGTGATGAATGCAGTGCTGGTGCAGGGCGATGCGGTGGGACCAACACTCTATTACGGCGCGGGTGCGGGCGCTGAACCCACCGCCTCTGCGGTGGTTGCAGATGTGATTGACGTGGCGCGCACCATGACGGTCGACCCTGAAAACCGGGTGCCGCATCTGGCATTTCAGCCAAACGCGCTGTCGGATATCCCGGTACTCCCTATGGCGCAGGTTGAAACGGCCTATTACCTTAGGATGCAGGCGGCTGACCGCCCCGGCGTATTGGCTGAAGTGACGCAAATTCTGGGGGAACAGGGGATCAGCATCGAAGCGATGATTCAAAAAGAACCTGCAGAAGGGGAAAGCATCGCCTCGATTATTATGCTGACGCAGCGTGTTGTTGAGAGCCAGATGAACGAAGCCATTCGTCACATCGAGTTGCTGGCAGTGATCGAGGGTGATGTCACACGCATTCGCCTCGAACTGTTGGACAGATAACTCGCGGCCGCATACGCGCTGCAATTTATTATTAAGGGAGCATTACTATGCCATTTAGATCTCGCTATACCGGTTTGATTGATACCTATCGTGACCGCCTCCCAGTGCATGATGACACGCGGATTATCAGCTTAGGCGAAGGTAACACCCCCCTTATTCGTCTCAACAATATCCCGGGCTTTCTCGAAGCCGAGATTGATATCTACGTTAAATTTGAAGGGCTCAATCCAACCGGCTCTTTCAAAGATCGCGGCATGACCATGGCGGTGACCAAGGCGGTAGAAGAGGGCAGCGAGGCGATCATTTGCGCTTCAACCGGCAATACCTCCGCCTCTGCGGCAGCATACGCTGCACGTGCTGGCATTAAAGCATTTGTGTTGATTCCGGACGGTAAAATTGCTCTGGGAAAACTAGCGCAGGCGATGATGCATGGCGCCACCGTGATTCAGATCAAGGGTAACTTTGATGTCGGCATGCAGCTGGTGAAAGATATCACGGGTCATGCACCGGTGACCATTGTGAACTCCATCAACCCATATCGACTGCAGGGGCAGAAAACCGCCGCGTTTGAGATTCTTGAAGAACTTGGGTGCGCGCCAGATTACCACTGTATTCCCGTTGGCAATGCTGGCAACATCACCGCACACTGGATGGGTTACAAAGAGTATAACGAACACGGCATTGTTAATAGCTTGCCTGTGATGGTGGGATATCAGGCGAGTGGCTCCGCACCTTTCATGCGTGGTGCAATGGTGGATGCCCCTGAAACAGTGGCCACAGCCATTCGCATCGGCCACCCACAGAGTTGGGATAAAGCGTGGGCCACTCAAAAGGAATCAAAAGGGTGGTTTGACGAATGCAGTGATCAAGAGATCCTCGCTGCACAGAAAATGCTCGCCGACCGAGAAGGGGTCTTCTGCGAGCCGGCCTCTGCAGCCTCTTTGGCGGGAATGATTAAAGATGTGAAAAGTGGCAAGATTCCTGCTGGCAGTAAGATTGTTTGCACCTTAACAGGGAATGGTATCAAAGACCCGGATACCGCGATTAAGCAGTGCCGCGCCCCACTGCAAAGCGTTGAGGCGACACTCGATGCAGTGAAGCGTGCCATTTTGGATAATATTTAGCGGCTGCCACTTGAGCGCCTTGTATGGCTGGGGTGGGCGCTGAGCCTACTGATCAGCCGTGCTCAGTCGTTTTTTGCTCTGGGGTTTAAAGGATACGAGCAAATCTTGACTAAATCACTTGACATTTATTCCCGACCCCTCTAGCTTTTAACGAGTGCACCCATTGGTCTATTGAGTATTTGTTTGTACCAACGCATGGGGGGTATCCATTAGAATGCCTGAAACATCAGATGAAGTAAGTGCACGACTGATGGCTGAAAAAACAGCCCGCCTCAATGAACTTCATGAGGCATCAAAAAAGCTGCTGGCGTTACTGGCTGGCACCCGCGATGTAAATGAGTTAATCCAAAAAGGCATTGAAGTACTCGCCACCCTCGCACAGGCAAAATATGTTGCGGTGGGTGTGCTGGATCAACATGGCAAACTTTCACGTTTTATTCACACTGGCATTCAGCAAACAACAGCAGATAAAATTGGCAAACTCCCTGAAGGCCATGGTTTGTTAGGTGTTGTGGTGCGAGAAAGCGAAGTGATGCGGCTTGAAGAGATGCAGCAGCACCGCCAGTTTGAAGGTTTCCCTAAACACCACCCTGAGATGAAAAGCCTCTTGGCAGTGCCCATCAAAGGTGAGCGAGCCATCTTAGGGCGCGTTTATCTTTGCGATAAAATTGATGGTACCCCTTTCAGTGACGACGATGAAATATTTGTGACGATCTTTGCCAACACGCTTGGCATCGTGTTGATGAATCTCGATGAGAGCTTACGCCGAGAAAAAGCAGAATCAGCGCTGCGCCTAGCGGCAAAAGTGGTGAGCCATACGCAGGAAGGGGTAATGGTACTGGATTATGATGGCAAGATCATCTCATTGAATCCTGCCTTTACTGCGATCACGGGGTACAGTGAAGAAGAGATTGTGGGTCTGCCATTTCACATCTTGCGCGCGGAGCGGCATAGCAGTGAATCTTTTGATGCATTATTAGGTGAACTCAAAGCCAAAGGCAGTTGGCAGGGGGAGTTGTGGCACCGTCGTAAAAATGGAGAAGCCTACCCTCAGTGGACGGTGATCAATGCGATGCAAGATAACGATGGCACCGTAACCGAATATGTCTGCCTTTTTACCGACATCACAGAGCGCAAGCGCCAAGAATCCCGGCTTGAATACCTCGCCCATCATGACCCGTTAACTCAGCTGCCCAATCGAACACTACTCAATGACCGTCTGCAACAAGCGCTGAGTTCAGCGCGACGTAACTGGAAAAAATTGGCACTTCTCTTTCTGGATCTTGATCTATTCAAAATCGTTAACGACACTTTAGGGCACACTGCAGGTGATCTGTTATTGAAAAAGGTAGCCGCCAAATTGCAACGCTGCGTGCGTGACTGCGACACAGTGGCACGGCTTGGCGGGGACGAGTTTACCGTAGTGTTGGCCGACGTGAATGACACCCGTGATGTCGCGATGATTGCCCAGAAGATCTTAGACTCATTGGTGGAGCCTTTTAACCTTGATGGGCATGAATTTCATATTTCAGCCAGCATCGGCATCAGCCTTTTCCCGAGTGATGCACAGGATATCGATGCATTGCTAAAGCACGCAGACACCGCAATGTATCAAGCGAAAACTCAGGGCAATAATTATCAGTTTTATATGGATTCGATGGGCGTAGAAGCCAACGAACAGCTCTTGCTGGAAGAGAATCTCTACCATGCATTAGCGAATCAAGAGATGCTGGTCTATTACCAGCCGAAGATGGATGTTAATACGGTGCATATTGTGGGTGTCAAAGCACTATTGCGTTGGCATAACCCACAGCTTGGTTTTGTGGCGCCCACAGACTTTATCCCAGTAGCGGAGCGTCTTGGCCTGATTGTGCCGGTTGGTGCTTGGGCGCTGGAGGAGGCGTGCCGCCAATGTGTGGCGTGGCAGAAAAAGAATTTTCCACCCGTCCGCATCACGATCCCGCTTTCACTAAAACAGTTCTCTGATGAGGGGTTGGTGCTAAGCGTGCAAGCTGCAATCAACGGCAGTGGTATTGCGCCGGAACTGCTTGAGTTTGAAGTTAGCAAGCGTGCCGCGCTGGATGACATTGAAAGAGCCGTGAGCCAGATAGAGACACTCAGGCAACTAGGGGTCGGGGTCATTGTTGAAGATATTGGTGAAAACACTGAGTTACTCGGCTCTCACGGCAATGCATCAGCCGACGCGTTAAAACTAAGCCCCGATTTTATCCGTGAAATCAATGCAGCGGATGAGGCGCATGCCTCAACTGAGGCATTAATCAAAGCCGCACGCAGTCTGAAAATTCGTATTATTGCCGAAGGGGTAGAGAACATGGAGCAGCTGCTCTTCTTGCGCTCGCATCAGTGCGATGAGATTTTAGGTTACT
>JALSHQ010000346.1 GCA_026982145.1 Gammaproteobacteria bacterium
CCTATTTTGGATTGCTAAAGATGATGCATCGAACGGCTGGGATCAGTGCGTGGTTAAAAAAATTGCTTACTATGATCGCAAGGGTGTTTTATTAAAAGAACAGGATCTCGACTGGCAGCAGGTAGATGGTGCATGGATGTGGCGTCGGGTGGTTGTGACGGATATTCAAGAGCGGCATGAATCTGTGTTTGAGATGTCTAACGTCAAGGTGAATTCTGGGTTAGCAAAGCGCCAATTTTCAAAGCGTGCAATGAAGGCTGGCATTGAGAATAAAAGACGTTAGTTTGCTTGTGTTGCAAGCTGATCCACGTAAGCCATGTAATGCATGGCTTTTTTTATGGCAAGCTTTGCTGCTTGATATTGTATAACGAATGTTATACAATGTTATACGAAATCATGCAGAGACCCAAAAAGCTTGGAGGTGAATATGGACGATAGACGAGATGATATGCGATCAATTGCAATGCAGCGAGGCGCAGCCATGCGTCAGCAGGCGCTTTCAATTGCTGCGAAGAGAAAGCAGGAGTACCTTGGCGCACGTGTTCCAAAAGCACTCCGCGAAAAAATCATATTGAAAGCCGAAGCACTTGGGATTCCAGTATCCATCCTGATACGAAACATCTTGACCGACTATATCGATAGGAATGCTGATGATATTGCTCCAGGAGTATTACCACCCGCTGAATCAGCGCAGCCTGTGATTGCCAAAGTGCTGTTTGAAGAGGTGATTGGCTGGGAAAAACTAACGCTAAACAAAGAGGTGGTGTGTGGAAATTGCACAAAATTGCTTAGCAAAGGGAGTGAAGTTGTTTACGGGGTGGTGCCGGGTAAGAACCATGTTATTTTGTGCGAGCAATGCAAGTCTCTAGACGGCATAGGCTAGAATTTTGGCGTCAAGCCTGGGTGTTGACTGCAGTGTTAGCTGTTGTTGGTATGGCGTTGTCGACAAGTGCGACAGCAAACAGTGAAGATGATGGCGAAAGTGCGTTTGAAAACTTCCTGGCCGATTGGACCTTCAATGGCTATTTGAAAAATGAAACTGCTTATCGATACCAAGAGCCTAGATCGATCACTAAAATTAGAAATATAATATCGCTGGGCGGGCAGTACTCCGCCAGCGAAAACTCATCACTTACCATTTCTGCTTGGGCATATTATGACCTTGCCTACGACCTCTTTGAGTATGAAACAATATCAGCGAGATTTGTGCGAGAAGAGTCACAGCCGCTGGTTTTCGTCGATAATCTAGAGCAGGAAAAAGACTCTCCAGTTGCGGAAATTAGAGAATTATATTTCGACTTCTATACGGAAAACATGGATATCCGCCTTGGAAAACAGTTCGTTGTCTGGGGGGTGTTAGAAGGGATGCGTCTGACTGATGAAATCAACCCCATGGATTTTCGTGAACTCATCCTTCTAGACCTACTCGACTACCGAATTCCACTCTGGACTGCCAAAATCGACTATTACAGTGAAGAGGCGACATGGCAGTTTCTATGGATACCTGAGTTGAAATTTAATAAACCTGCTCCAGCGGGTTCTGAGTGGGAGTTGCTACAGGATGTACCAGACACTGAAAAGCCAGACTCCAGTAAACTAAGAAACACTGAATTTGGGCTCCGCTATACCAAAGAGATATTGGGAGCTGAAATTGGCTTAAGCTATTTATACACTTGGGATGACTTTCCAGTCGTCTT
>JALSHQ010000347.1 GCA_026982145.1 Gammaproteobacteria bacterium
AGTGCTTGATGTGCGCAAGATGACCTCCATCACGGATTATATGATTGTGGTGAGTGGCACTTCGAGCCGTCATCTGAAATCGATAGTGAATAGTGTTGCGGTCGAGGCCAAAGAGGCGGGTTGCACTCCATTGGGTACAGAGGGCGAGAAGGAAGGCGAGTGGGCGCTGGTAGATTTGGGTGACGTGGTGTTGCATGTGATGTTGCCGCAAACACGTGATTTCTATCAGCTTGAAAAGTTGTGGAGTGTTGAAGGGGCTGCAGAAAAAGAGGCCGCAAGTAAGCTCAGTACGGGTGGCAAGGCGTAACGGCTTCCACCGTAACGATGAAAATTCACTTGATTGCCGTGGGCCACAAAATGCCTCGCTGGGTGGTTGACGGCTATCAAGAGTTTGCCAAACGTTTGCCGACTGAGTGCAAGCTAACGCTGATTGAAATTGCGCCGGGACGGCGTTCCAAAAGCGCGGATGTCAAACGTGCCATTCAAAATGAAAGCAGCAAAATGCTTGCAGCAATCCCCAAAAATGCCAAAGTGGTTGCTCTCGATGAGCGTGGTAAAGCGTGGACGACACGGCAGTTATCCTCCCAACTAGAGGGGTGGATGGCTGAGGGGTGTGATGTTGCGCTGCTTGTCGGTGGGCCGGATGGTCTCTCCGATGAATGCCGTGCGCGCGCAGCACAGCAGTGGTCACTCTCCCCGCTCACATTGCCTCATGCACTGGTACGGGTGGTGGTGGCAGAGCAGCTCTACCGCGCCTGGTCGGTGATGAAAGGCCACCCCTACCACCGGGATTGATTAGTGTTACTGGGCTGAGGCTACAGCAGTACTCGGAGCCGTGCATTAACGGGTCTGTAATCGGTTCTCGCTTAAAAACTGCCAAGTGCGGGTGATGTGCAAAACATCAGTATCTTTGCGCATCGCTTTGGGGAAAGGAGAAAATGGGGCGGCGAGTCGTACGATCCGTTTGGCGGCATCATCCAGCACTTTGTGGCCGGAGGAGCGACGCACGGTGATCTCTTTGACACTGCCATTGGGGCGCAGTGCGACATCCAGAATTAAGGTGCCAGAGAGGTTGCGGCGGCGCGCCGCCTCCGGGTAGTTGATGTTGCCGATGCGTTCGATTTTGGCGCGCCATGCATCGAGGTAGGCGGCATCGCGAAACTCACGGGTGCGTGCCGAGATAAAGCGGTGTTTTTCGCGCCCGGCGTAGCTCTCCATCGAGCGGTTGATCTCGGCGCTCAGCGCGGCGATCTCCCTGCTGCGTGAGAGCAGTTCGGCCGCGGTAATTTCTGTTTGTGGTTTCACTTCGGGCGCGACCTCTGCTACGGCAGTGCTGTGGCTGCTCTGCTCCTGCGTCATCACGACTTGCGAGCGTTGTGCCTCCTGCGGAGGGGGCGCAGTAGGTAGGCTGCTGGCGGTGGCGCTTCCGGGGTCGGGAATCTCGGCTGCGGTGGAGGCCGGGCTGGCTTGGCGGGGCGTTTCGTCGGCATTGCCGCCGCCCAGCAAGTTGGCTTGTGCGAGCAGCTCTGCATCTTCAATCTCTTCTTGGCTCTGTTGATGAACCAGTGTGATATCGAGTGATGGGGCGACCGCTTGTGACTGTTCATCTTCTGGCGTGAAGGTGACCCCAAGGATGATGATGGCGTGCAGCACAATCGCAAAAAAAAGGGTCAACCCTAATCGATCCGATGCGGTAATGCGCGCTGCTGTGGGGTGGGGAACGGCGACCATCTTTACTCTTCCTGTACGTTCCGTTGGCTGGGTGTGATACCGTCCGTCCCTTTTTCCAAGTGGTGCATCATGGAACGCACGATAATGCCACTGATGATGCCAAAAATGACCGCGGCTGTCATTAATAGCGGCAGCAGTTTGAATAGTCCTTCGTGTGGAATGAAGAGCAGATAGGCGGTATAAAACTGCCCAAACATGTGCGCCATGGCGGCGAGTAGGCACAGGCCAATGGGGCCAAACCCTCTGCCCGGCAGTTGGCTGGCAAGCCACAATACGATCAAGGTTGCCACTGCGCCACTAAAACTCAACATGAAGGTAGGGGAGAGAAAAGTGCCGATTAGGATGCTCCCCACCAGCACGCGCAGCATCGAAACCCAAACGGCAGCACGCCAGCCAAAGCGGATAAATACGGCGATGGTGATGACGTTAGCTAAGCCGGGTTTCACCCCAGGCAGCGGGCTGGGCAAGACGCTTTCGATGATGTGGATGGCGATGGCGAGTGCTGCCAGCCATGCGATTAAGTGATCTTCTTGCGTGCTCTTAAGGGTGATGCCGCTGTTGGCTTTATTGTTCATTACAGGTTAAAAGTTAATGCTGTCAAAGCGTGGCGCATCACCCAGCACGGCGACGCTAATGCGATTGGGCAGGCAGGCGGCGAACTCACCGGTTTGTTGTAGCCAGCCACTGTGGATGCACTGCTTGCCAAGGCAAGGGGAGGTGGCAAAGCGGATTTTCCCCGCTTCGATTTTGATGATGGTGGGGCCGAGCGCGCCGTCGATCGTTAAGGTGTGATCATGCGCGAGTGAAACCGCAATGGTTTTATCACCGTTCATGATGGCAGCGGTGGTGCCGACTTCGCTGCTGCTCCATTGGCTCACGTAGAGATAGGGCAGCAGCAGCGCGGCAAATAGTACGATGAGATAATCTGCGCGGGTCACTGCTCACCGCCTACGATATTGAGTTCTGCATCATCGATCTCAAGTTGGATGCGCTGCGCCATTTTCGGGGTCATGTGGAGGGTCAGTTGCTCATCGATTAACATCACCTCATCAACCCCCATTTGGCGCGCAATCCGCGGCCACTGCTCTGCACCTGCAATGAAGAGCGCGGTGGCGGCGGCATCCGCGACGGCCGCGCTGCGGTGGATGACGGTGACAGAAACAGTGCCTTGAGCGGGGTAGCCGCTGCGGGGGTCGATAATGTGGTGATAACGTTGGCCAGAAAAATCAAAAAAGCGCTCATAGTTACCGGAGGTGAAGACGCTTTCATCATCAATAATTTCGAGTGATGCGATCACGCCTGCAGCTGTGGGGTGGCGAATGCCAATACGCCATGGGCGTTCATTTTTCGAGCCGATGGCGCGCAGGTCGCCACCGGCATTGACGATCGCGTTTTCGATGCCGGACTGTTTAAGGCGTGCCACAGCTTGGTCGATGGCGTAGCCTTTGCCAAAGGCACCGAAGTCAAGCTGCACTGCGCGGTTGTTGCTACTGAGCGTTGTTTCGGTGAGTGTGATGTCCGCCATGGAGGGTGCCGATTTTAGCAGGGCGTTGATCGCTTCTTGTGTGGGCGGCGCGCTGTCAGGGCGCTCATCACTGTGAAAGCCCCACAGTGCAACCAGTGCGCCGATGGCGGGGTTAAAGCGCTGCTCGCTGTGGCTTGCGAGCGTCTGCGCCTGTTGAATAAAACGGTATGTTGCAGCGTCGATCGCCACCGTATTACCCAGTGCCAACTGTTGGTTGATCTGGGTGAGGGGGCTGTCACGCCACGCATGCCACTGGGCATTAACGGTCGCCAGCTCGCTTTCGACGATTTCGACTGCACGTGCTGCTGCGGCTTCATCTCGGTGAAGTACAGTGACATCCACAAGGGTACCGAGGGTGAAGAGCTTGGCTTGATGAACCTGTGGTGATTCGCTGCAGCCGCTGAGCCCGAAGGCAAGCAGTAGCGTTAAGTTTAGCCACAACCACTTCACGCCAGTCGCGCCTCAATCGCATCCATCAAGGTGGCGCTGATGTTGAGTTTGAACTGCTGGTCGAGTTCACGAATACCGGTGGGGCTGGTGACATTGATTTCGGTCACATAATCGCCAATCACATCGAGCCCTACGAAGGTGAGTCCTTTAGCTTTAAGGGTGGGGCCAATCTGCTGGCAAAGCCATCGGTCGCGTTCACTGAGGGGTTGTCCCACGCCGGTGCCGCCAGTGGCGAGGTTGGCACGGGTCTCCCCTTCGGCCGGGATGCGCGCCAGTGCGTAGGGGATCGGTTCGCCATCAATCAAGATAATCCGTTTGTCTCCTTTTAAAATTTCAGGCAGGTAGCGCTGCGCCATGGTTAAGGTTTTGCCGTTGTGGGTCATCACTTCAATGATGACGTTGACGTTTGGGTTGTCAGCAGTCACGCGGAAGATAGAAGCGCCGCCCATGGCGGAGAGGGGCTTGATGATGATGTCGCCATGTTCTGCGAGAAATGCTTTGATGCGCGTTGGCTGGCTGGTCACCATGCTCGGGGCGCAGCAGTGGGGGAACCACGCCGTATAGAGTTTCTCGTTGGCATCGCGCAGTGATTGCGGTTTGTTGACGACCAGCGTTCCTGCCGCCTCTGCCTGCTCAAGTAGGTAGGTGGTGTAGATGTAGTCGATATCGAATGGCGGGTCTTTGCGCATCAAGATCACATCGAGATTGCTTAGCGGTTGTGTGGTCGCCTCGCCTAGCTCAAACCAGTTGTCGAGCGTGCTGTTTACGCGCAGTGGGCGCAGCGTGGCCAGCGCAGTCGCGTGGTCGAGAAAGAGGTCATGCTGCTCCATATAATGGAGCTGCCAGCCGCGCTGTTGAGCCTCTAGCAACATCGCCATGGTGCTATCTTTTTTGGGGTTAATGGCGCTGATCGAATCCATCACGACGCCGAGTTTGATATTTTTCATGATCAGCAGCTATTCGTGTTCAGCGATTTCACGGGCGGCCGCCAGCATGGCGAGGCGGGCGATCACCCCGTAGGCATAGAAGCGGTTGGCGTTGGCATCCGGTGCCATGTTGTGATCGGGGGTGGTGCACGGCTCGGCAAAGGCGAGCGGTTCAAAGTGCGCGCCGGGTGCGTTGAGGTTTTCGTTGGGGCCACGGCGGGTGTGCACCCGGTAAAAACCGCCGACCACAAAGTGATCCAGCATGTAGACCACCGGCTCGGCAACAGAGGCGCTCTCCCCCCAAGTCTCAAACGTGTAAACCCCTTCTTGCACCAGCACTTGGCTGACATTGACACCGCTTTTGGAAGCGGACATCTTATTGCGCTGCTTGCGGTTAAGCCCTTGCACCTCTGCCACAGAGCTGGCGGTCATCACCCCCATGCCATAGGTGCCGGCATCCGCTTTGATGACAACAAAGGGCTCTTTGTCGATCTGATATTCATCATATTTACGTTGGATTGAAGTCAGCAGTGTGCCGACGTTTTTGGCGAGGCACGCTTCACCTTCGCGCTTTTTGAAATCGATCTCACCGCATTGCAGGAAGAGTGGGTCGATCAGCCACGGGTCGATCTGCATCAACTCAGAAAATTCCTTTGCCACTAGGCGATAATGGGTGAAGTGGTCAGACTTGAGCCGCTTCGACCAGCCCAGCGCCAGTGGCGGCACGATTTTCTGTTCGAGCTCTTCAAGCATCGCCGGGCGGCCGCTGGAGAGGTCGTTGTTGAGCAAAATCATACAGGGTGAAAAATCGCCGATGCCGACGCGCTTGCCCGAGCGTTCCAGTGGTTCCAGCGTAATCTGTCTGCCTGATGGCAGTGAGAGGGGCTGCGCTTGTTTAATCTCATCAGAGAGGGAGCCGAGGCGTACCTCAAAGCCCGCTTTTTGCAAAATATCTTGCAGTGCAGCGACGCTTTCCATATAGAAGGTGTTGCGCGTATGGCTCTCGGGCACGATCAAAATCTGGTTAGCGGTTGGGCAGATCCGTTCAATCGCTGCTTGTGCAGCCTGAATACTCAGAGGGATGAGTGCCGGATTGAGATTGTTAAAGCCGGCCGGAAAAAGGTTGGTGTCGACCGGTGCGAGCTTAAAACCAGCATTGCGCAGGTCGACAGAAGTATAAAACGGCGCGCTTGTGAGCTGCCATTGGCGACGAAACCACCCCTCAATTTCGGCCTGTTGGTCGAGCAAGTGGCGTTCGATTAACTGCAATGGGCCGCTGAGTACGGTCGTCAGGTGAGGGACGGGAGGGTGTTGTGTTGCGCTCATGTCGATTATTTGATGCCTGTACTGGTCTTAAAAATAGATGGTAATGCATCCCCATGATACGCCGCTTGAGAGAACTTGGCGATGCCATAGGCTAATTGCGCTTATCTAACATCGTGAGTTTTAAAGGGATATTGGTTCGCTAGCAGATCTTGACTGCGGTGAAGGGGTGTTGAATTAGCCGTAAAAGTAAGGAAAGTCCTACGTCAATTGTAAAATCTTACAGGTGTACGCAGCCATTATTTGGGTGTATTTAATAAGGTTATTGGGGGTGGCATGGAGAGCCTCCTGGTGACATAGTACGAGGGCAGGGCTACCAGTATAGGCGCGCTGCTCTACGCATGCATGAGTTCAGGATGCTTCAAAACACAATATTAGAACGGGGCTATTGATGGCTCCCACTCGCCTTGGTTCGAGGCAGGCTAAGGTTGCTGAGCAGGGCGCACTTTCGTCGAAAGCGCGCGCTCAACTGCTGGTCGATCTTGAGCGAATTCGCGAGCTCGTTGCTGAATGCCTCGTTTCCTCTAGCGATTGTAAAGAAGCGCTGATCTGTCAACAAATCAGAAAGGTGAGCCTGCCGCTGTGCCAGCTCTCTCTGGCGCGTGCTGTTGAGCTGTTGAACTCTAATATAGAGTGTGATGGTCATCTGGTCGCAAGCGGATCGATGCCACGCTTGAACGCCTATGCCGAGGTGATTGACGAGGTGATCGGCTATATCGAGCGCATTCGCGGTGGCGATAATAGTGGTGGTAATCTCCTCGAAAACATTGAAGAGAAAATGGCTAAGGTGGGCGTTGTGCCGACCTTTTATGCCAAATCATGTTTAGAGAATTGCCCCGCAGGCGTGATGGCGGAGTTCCTTGAGGGGGTTAGCCGTTCGCTGCGGGAGCTGCGGTCGGTGCTGATGCAGTGGCGAGAGGTGCCAGAGCACAAACCCTTGGCGACAGAATTCCTACGTTGTTTGCATGCACTGAAGGGCGGGGTATTGGTTTACGGTGCTGCGGCACTGGTGGATATTCTGCAGCGCCTTGAATCATGTGTGGCTGCCTTTTTAAAGGGTGAGCTGAAAGCGTGTGAGAAACTGTTTGAGATGATGGAGCGTTATCTTTCTCGTCTGGGCGTGGCGGCCGACCTGCTCGGCAATCAGCAGGCGAGTCAGCGACTACCAGCGCTGGGCAGTGGGGGTGAGCAGGTGCTGCCGTTGCCGCAGATTGATGGGTTACGAGGTGGTGATTTAGCTGAGCCGCACGAGCCGCCGCAGCCCTTTACTCAAAAATTGCCTCGTTTACGTTACTTGGTCGAGCGTGCCAGTGCCATGCTGGGCAAGCCGGTGCGCTTAGTGGTGAAGGGTGAAGAGGTGAAGTTGCCTGCTGAAATAGTCGGCAAGCTTGTTGCACCTCTGGAGTTGCTGTTGTGGAATGCGATTGATCATGGGATTGAGTCTAAAGAGGCTCGGGCTGCAGCAGGCAAGCCACCTGTGGGGGTGATCACGCTTGCGCTGGAGGTGGCACGTCAACAGGTGAAGGTAACGGTGGCCGATGATGGTGCAGGGGTTGATGAAGCCGCAGTGCGCCAAAAAGCGCTCAGCTTGGGGTGCGCCGCTTCGCTGCAAGAGGCGCAGGAAATGGCACTTTCTGAGCTGCTCTTTTACCCCGGGCTGAGTACTTTCTCTGTGGTTTCGCCCATGTCGGGCCGAGGAATGGGGCTGGATGTGGTGAATACGGCGGTGAGTCGTCTTGGCGGCGATGTGGCGGTGGAAAACTCACCTGGGCAAGGTGCGAGTTTTACGCTCACCATTCCATTTTAATCGCCTAGCATCACCCTAAATCCCCCCAATGAGTCTGTATCGCTGCAAGCGTGGCAACGCCTGCAGTCTCTGTGCGTAAAATACGCGGCCCAAATTGAACGGCCTGAAACCCATGTTGTATCGCGCTTTCAATCTCACGGCGACTGAGCCCACCCTCCGGCCCAATCAGCAGTGACACCTCGCCTGCAGGTGCGGCTAACTGGCGCATTGAGTGCGCAGCGCGGTGGTGTAGCACCCATCGCGCTGCGGTGCTATCTGGTTGGCTAAGCCAGTGGGTTAATGAGGTGAGCGGTAGAATTTCTGGGAGACGATTACGACCACACTGTTCACACGCGCTGATGATAACGCCCTGCCAGTGCTGCAGCCGTTTCTCTGCCCGTTTTGCATCGAGCTTAACGCCGCAGCGCTCAGTGATGAGCGGAATGATGCGAGTAACACCGAGTTCGACCGATTTTTGCAGCGTGTAGTCCATCCGTTCGCCGCGTGAAACCCCTTGCGCTAACGTGATATTTAACGGGGATTCGCACTCTCGTGGATTGAACTCACCCACCAAGGCGCACACCATTTGTCGTTCGATGGTGGTGAGTGTTGCACTGTATTCACCCCCTTGGCCATTGAAGAGCGTCAGTTCATCGCCCGCTTTGAGGCGTAACACCCGCCCAATATGGTTGGCTGCGCTGCCTGTGATCGAAATTTCTGAATGGGGGGCGAGTGATGCCGTGGTATAGATGCGGGGCATGTGTCAGCAATGAGTATCTGTATAATGGCGGAATGAGCAACAGTGTACCACTTCGTTGGAGAGGTGGGCCTGAGTGAGTGGGCGGCGCTTGATTGTCCTTATGAAATCGGGGTTGTAGTGAGCCGTAAAATCGCTAAACTCTAGCCCCAATGATGAGCTGTTTGGGCATGCCTGTCCGGTAGCATTGTTTCAGCCGAGTTTAATAAGTTCTGTTTAAGGAGATCGAAAAATGAGTGTATTGGTAGCTAAAGAAGCCCCAGATTTTACCGCCACAGCGGCGATGCCAGATGGCAGCTTTAATGAAGCGTTCAAACTTTCTGATGCACGTGGCAAGTATGTTGTACTGTTCTTTTATCCGCTCGATTTTACCTTTGTCTGCCCCTCTGAGCTGATTGCATTTGATCATAGAATCGCAGAGTTCGAGAAACGTAATGTGCAGGTGATCGGCTGTTCTGTGGATTCACACGTGACCCATCACGCATGGAAAAACACCCCCATCGATAAAGGTGGGATTGGCCAAGTGAAATACCCGCTAGTGGCTGACCTGACCAAAAGTATCGCACGTGACTACGATGTTCTGATTGATGAAGCGATCGCACTGCGTGGCTCATTCCTGATCGATAAAGAGGGTATGGTGCGTCACCAAGTGGTGAATGATCTACCGCTGGGTCGCGACATCGATGAGATGCTGCGTGTGATTGATGCGCTGCAGTTTACTGAAGCGCATGGTGAAGTTTGCCCGGCAGGTTGGAAGGAAGGCGATAAAGGGATGACGCCGACGACGGAAGGGGTGGCTTCGTACCTGGCCAGTGAGGCAGATAAGCTGTAACGGCTTTGGTCATCGAGTGTTGAGAAGGCAGCCTGCGGGTTGCCTTTTTTGTATGGCCTAACCCACCTTTTCAACCTCTTTTTTTTCGCTGGGCAGTGCGCTTGCTGCCGATAGATCAATATCTTCGAGTATCGCGTCGATATCGTCGGCTCCGATGTCGGGCGTTTCCTCTGTTTTGGGTGCTGTGGGTTCATCAGCCGTGGTTGCAGCCAGTAGGGCATCAATATCATCAGTATCGATATCTTTATCGGTGGCTGTTTTTTCAGCGCCGGGTGTTTCAACAGCGGGCTTATCATCACTGCTAGCAGCGAGTAGCGCGTCGATATCGTCTGGATTAAAGTCATCGTCGCTTGCCTTCTCAGGTGTATCTATAGCTGCTTTTGCTTCATTGTTGGTGCTGGCAGTCAGCAGGGCATCGATATCGTCGGCGGCAAGCTCATCTGTTTTACTCTTGGTTGTTGTGGCTGTGTCGAGCCCTAGGTCAATGTCTAGCTCAGTGAGCTCCTCTGTGTTGTCAACTTCACTTTCGGTGGTGGCGCTACCTGCTTCAGTCGCCCCAACTTCATCGATGTTCAGGAAGGGGTTGTTCTCGTCTACCTCAGTGGTATTTTTTACTGCTTGGCTGTCGGCAGTCTCTTTGGAAGTTGGAGTTTTTGTGGCTATTTCAGGGGTTACGACTTCGTCACTTGAAGACTTAGCCTCATCTGGTGTTATGGTGCTGCCAGTGTCAACGGCAGGTGTTTCAGTTGCAGCGTCTTCGCCGGGTGCATTGGCACTCTCTTCCGCTTGAGTTGGAGCGTTGAGTCGTTGTGCTATTTTCTCCTCGGCAGCGGCACGCCCACCACTAAATGCGGAGATAAATTCGGCGACTGTTTCTCGCATCTCCTTTTTTGAATCCGCCAGCTCTTGCTCGATGCGTTCATTTACTTTCAAGGCGGTAGCGAGTTCACTTTGTAATTTAGTGAGCGCTTCGCTGGTGCTATTATCGCTGGACGTAGTGTTGATAGCCGCAGACTTAAAGTAGGTGTTTGAGAGCGCGGATATTTTTTGATCCAGCCCCGCAAGTGCAGTAGCATCTCGTTTGGCGTAGGTGTTCATTGTCGCAATATAAAATTCAATTTCCTTTTGAAAGATCTCTTGAGCAGTGGTATTGAGTGCCTCCCCTTCAAGATTGCTGCTCTCTTTTAGTTTTATTGCGATGCTGTTTAAGCGCTCTTCTTTACTGCTTTGTAGTTTTTCTGTGAGCTGTGCCAGCGCCTTTTTATCGTGGCGCTGAGCGCGTAACTTGAGAAAAATGAGCGTGCCACATACCATCAGTAAAAGAAGAATGATTTCGGCGAGTATGATCGATAGTGATGCGTATAAGCTATTCATGAGCGAGAGATTCCCACGGTGTTTTCTGATTCGGCTTTGGCCGGTTTTTCCATTTTCGATACCCAAAAAAGCCTCCGCCGATAAGTAGGAGGTTGAACATGACGACAGGGATGGCGGCTGCAATCCAATTCACTGGGGTGTCATCGGAGGGTTCTTTTTCTGGCTGAGTCTCTGTTGGCTCTGTTGGTTTTATTGCATCTACTGGCTCGGTGACTTTTGGTGGTGCTGGTTCGCCGGTTTGTTCTGTCGGTACCCCAAATGAGATTGGGCCGACGCTACTTTCTACCAGCTGACCGTTAGGCCGCACACCTTCAATAGCGAGGGTGATGCTATATTGTTTATCGGATGAAAAATCACCCAGCGGCAGTTTCCACTCGTTATGGCTGCTGCGTTGAATCTCGAGTCGTTGAATTTCACCATTACGGTCAAAGATGGTGGCATTAATTCTAATCGAATCTAGGTTAATCATATCGGCATGTGGAATTATAAATAGCGTTTCTATCGCTGCATCAAGCATTTTTTCAGGTTTTATTGTTGCAATGACTGGTGAGCTATAAACGTTAACGAAATGCCTTTTTTCACGATGAAAGGTGACGCCATCAACCCGCGCCAGAAACTCATGTCTCCCTTCAGTTAATGCATGGCTGAGGTTCAAACTATAGGTGCCATCCCCAGCTTTAGCATCTGGGCTGTTGCCATCATCATGCAGATCGTGGAGGGTCTCTTTACCGTGAGTGGTCTGCTGCAGCGTGACATCGATAAAACGGTGAAAGGCGGGTTTGCGAATGATTTTCCCATCATTGGTTAATGAGACGAAATAGGCGAGGTCATCACCAAGGTAGAGATTGTTGGGCAGTGATGTGTTCACCATCTTAAGGTCGGTCACAACCATCACGCGATTGTCAGGGTCGGTGTCGGCTTCTATTTTCCAAGTGCCGCTCGCTGGCTCGGTGACGGTGACCAAATCATAGCGGGCATCATGATGCCAATTCACATTTTTGGGCGAGTGTTTGCGTCCAAATAGATCGCCGTTGGGTGGGGTGATGGTGGCAGGTTGTGCATCACGCC
>JALSHQ010000348.1 GCA_026982145.1 Gammaproteobacteria bacterium
GGGCCCGCAAACGGCCGAGAAGTTGGCACGTCTGGGTATCCGCGAAGTGTGGGATCTCTTATTTCACCTCCCCCTGCGGTATCAAGATCGAACCCGAATTGTGCCGATGGGTGCGTTGAGCGTGGGTGATGAGGTGTTGGTGCAGGGTGAGGTGCAGGCCTCTGATATCCGTTTTGGCCGCCGCCGCATGTTGCTGACCCGCCTCAGTGATGGCACCGGCTCGTTGACACTGCGTTTCTTTCACTTTTCGGCACGCCAACAAGCAGGGTTGCAGCGCGGCACTTGGTTGCGTTGTTATGGTGAAGTGCGTCGTGGTCAGGCGACCCTAGAGCTGGCGCACCCCGAATATCACGAGATTGAACCGCATCAACCCCCGCCCACTGGCGCGCGGTTAACGCCTATTTACCCCACCACCGAGGGGATGCAGCAGGCGACGATGCGAGCGCTGACTGAACAGGCGCTGGCGCGGCTATCGGCAGATGTTGATACCGTGCCTCCGCATGAAAGCGCTTTGCAAGAGTTGCTGCCTGAAGCGCTATTGGTGCAACTGAAGATGCCGTTGTTGGCCGAGGCGATTCAGTATGTGCATCGCCCACCCGCAGCCGCGTCACAAGAGGCGCTTGCTGCCGGCACGCATCCGGTGCAACAGCGGCTGGCTTTTGAGGAGCTGTTGGCACAACAGTTGAGCATGCAGCAGTTGCGCGCAAAGAGTCGCGCTCAGTATGCCCCCAGCTTTGAAGTGGCAGGGGCGTTGCGTCAGCAGCTGTTAGCACAACTCCCTTTTCAATTGACCGCAGCCCAGCAGCGGGTGGTGGATGAGCTGGTTTGTGATATGCGACAGCGCTCCCCGATGCAGCGCCTGCTGCAAGGTGATGTTGGCTGTGGTAAAACAGTGGTGGCCGTGTTGGCCGTATTGCAAGCGGTAGAGGCCGGTTATCAGGCGGTGGTCATGGCGCCGACGGAGCTGCTGGCAGCGCAGCATCGGCAAAGTTTTGCGCAGTGGCTTGCGCCACTTAATATCGAGATGGCATGGCTTTCAGGGAAGTCAAAAGGGCAGGTGCGCAGTGCGGCACTTGCAAAAATTCGCAGCGGTGAAGCGCAGGTGGTGGTGGGAACTCATGCGCTGTTTCAGCAGGAGGTTGTGTTTGCGCGACTCGGCTTTGTGGTGGTCGATGAGCAGCACCGTTTTGGTGTGCATCAGCGTTTAGCGCTACGTGAAAAGGGGCGCCAGCAAGGGGGCTTCCCCCATCAATTGATTATGACGGCGACACCGATCCCCCGCACGCTAGCGATGACCGCATACGCCGATCTCGACATTTCAGTGATCGATGAGCTGCCACCGGGGCGCAAACCGGTGGAGACAGTGGTGCTGTCGGATGGGCGGCGCGATGAGGTGGTGCAGCGCATACACCGGGCGTGCCGCAGCGGAGCGCAAGCTTATTGGGTCTGCACCCTGATCGAGGAGTCGGAGGCACTGCAGTGTCAAGCTGCGGAAGAGGCAGTGGCGCAGTTGGCAGAGGCGTTGCCGGATCTGCGGGTGGCGCTGGTGCATGGGCGCTTAAAAGCGCAACAGAAAACGGCGGTGATGGCGGCGTTTAAAGCGGGTGAAATCGACCTGCTGGTGGCGACCACAGTGATTGAGGTGGGGGTTGATGTCCCCAATGCGAGTCTGATGGTGGTTGAAAATGCAGAGCGATTGGGGTTGGCGCAACTGCATCAACTGCGTGGCCGAGTGGGGCGTGGCAGTGAAAAAAGCAGCTGTGTTTTGCTGTATCATGCCCCTCTGTCGCAGCAGGGGCGAGCGCGCCTAGCGGTCATGCGGGAGACGAATGATGGCTTTGAGATCGCCCGTCGTGACTTGGAGTTGCGTGGGCCGGGTGAGATCCTCGGTACGCGTCAAACCGGCGCATTGCAGTTTCGCATCGCAGATATTGCACGCGACCAAGCGATGATCCCTGAAGTGAACCGCGCTGCGGCGCTACTGATGCAGGATTATCCCGCACAAGTCGCACCGATTATTCGTCGCTGGCTGGGGGATGCCGCGCGTTATGGCGATGTATGATGTGCGATTAATTTGATTTAAATAACGCCGGGTGTTCTATAAAATAATGCGCGAATTCATTTCACTGTTGTCACTGGGCGGCAGGGCTAATAGCGATTGAAGATTAAGCGGCATGGCATCTGGCGGGAGCCGGTGTGGCGCCCTGCGGAGAGCGTGCTGCGCGCCTCGCTCCCCGCGCGTCTGCTGGGTTGGCTCTATGACAGCAGCTCGCTGACGTTGCGCCTGCAGCAGGCCAGCGGGGGTGATTTCTGCGTGCGCTTGCTCGCTCAGGGGTGGCAGCGGCCACTGCTCAATGAGCGTTTGGCACTGGCGATGGGGCACCATGAATATGCTCTGGTGCGCCAAGTGCAACTGGTCTGCCGGGGTGTGCCGTGGGTTTATGCCCGCAGTGTGATCCCTGCGCGCACAATGAGCGGTGCAGGGCGGCAGTTGTCGCACTTGGGCAATCGTCCATTAGGTGCTTTCCTTTTTGCTAATAATGGGGTGGTGCGAGAGCCGATGGAGATCGCGAGTGTACACCCCAACGAGATGATTTATGATGATGCGATGGCGGGGCTGGGACTTGAGCAGCAGACCGTTTGGGGGCGGCGCTCGTGCTTTCGTTTTGAGCAGAAGCCGCTATTAGTGAGTGAGTTTTTTCTGCCGTCCATTCCCGCACGGTGATGGCGATGGTGCGTCATCGTAATGAACCTAGAGCGCAAGCGTTGAGCCATTGAAATGATTGAGCGTCTGCAACAGTATCTGATTTTGATGCGCTTCGATAAGCCGGTCGGCACCTTTTTGCTGCTCTGGCCGACACTGTGGGCGCTGTGGATGGCGGCCGGTGGAGTGCCGGACAGTGGCGTTCTGATCGTCTTCGTGGCTGGCGTGGTATTGATGCGCGCAGCAGGCTGTGTGATTAACGATTACGCTGACCGTGAGATTGACTCAAAAGTGCGCCGCACCCGGGAACGCCCCATCACCTCCGGAAAAATCGCCCCCAAATCGGCATTAATGCTCTTTGTGGTGCTCTGCTTGGTGGCCTTTGCGCTGGTGTTGACGATGAATCGCCTGACGATCATGATGTCGTTTGTGGCGGCATTTCTGGCGGCCACCTACCCCTTTATGAAGCGCTACACCCATTTACCTCAGGTCTATCTCGGGGCTGCTTTTGGTTGGGCAGTCCCGATGGTATTTGCGGCGCAGACCGGCGCGGTGCCGAATGTCGCGTGGCTACTCTTTATTGCGACCGTATTGTGGGCCACCGCTTACGACACGATGTATGCGATGGTAGATCGTGCCGATGACCTGCGTATTGGGGTGAAGTCCACCGCGATTTTATTTGGTGATGGCGACCGCGCGATTATTGGTATACTGCAGGCGCTCTTTTTTGTGGTGCTAGTGCTGATTGGCCAGCAGCTTGAGTTGGGGCTTTTTTATTATGGTGGATTAGCGCTGGCTGCGCTGCTTGCCTGTTACCAGCAGTACCTGCTGCGTGATCGGGATATTCTGCTCTGTTTTCGTGCTTTTCTGAATAATAATATGTTTGGGGCCGTGATTTTCGGTGGCATCGCGCTGCATTACGCGCTGCCACTCAATTGATGGCACCTCTGATCTTTTGAATTAAATAGAAATAATAACTGTATGTTGCTTTCATCTGTTGCTGTTGTTGCTGGGTTTATTTTACTGGTGTGGGGTGCTGACCGTTTTGTGCTGGGTGCCTCCGCCACCGCGCGTAACTTTGGTATTTCGCCGCTGATTGTGGGCTTGACCATCGTGGGGTTCGGTACTTCAGCGCCCGAAATGCTGGTCTCCGGCATGGCGGCATATCAGGGAAGCCCGGGCATCTCAATTGGGAATGCACTGGGTTCCAATATCACCAACATTGCGCTGGTGCTTGGCATTACCGCGTTAGTGGTGCCGATGACCGTGCGCTCCGGGATTTTGAAGCGAGAGCTGCCGATCTTGCTGCTGGTGATGGTGCTGGCGCTGCTGCTGATGGTCGATGGCGACCTTGGCCGGGGCGATGGCCTTTTTCTGCTGCTTGGTATGTTTCTGATGATCTTCTGGGTGATCAGGCTGGGGCTGCGAGAGCGCGATACCGGCGATGTGATGTCGAGTGAATTTGATGCCGAGATTCCAGAGGGGATGCCGACCTGGCGTGCTATTGTTTGGTTGATTGTCGGTATGGTAATCCTCTTTGCCAGCTCTCATATTTTGGTGTGGGGCGCGGTTAATATCGCGCGCGCTTTTGGTGTGAGTGATCTAATTATTGGGCTGACCATTATTGCTATCGGCACTAGCCTGCCGGAGCTGGCTGCGTCGGTCATGAGTGCGCTCAAGAATGAGCATGAGCTTGCGATAGGCAACATCATCGGCTCCAATATGTTTAACATTCTGGGGGTGATGGCCTTGCCGGGGCTGATCTACCCATCTGTTGTGCCCGATGGGGTGCTGTCGCGTGATTATCCCGTCATGATCGGTTTAACCATTGTGCTGTTCCTGATGGCCTACGGTTTTCGAGGGCGAGAGGGCAAAATTAACCGCATAGAAGGGGGGCTGTTGTTAGCCGCTTATTGTGGTTATATGTTCTGGTTATATCAGGCCTCAGTATAAACTCGGCATCAATATCATCAAATGTTGGAGTAGCGCATGCAGGAGATAAAATTCAAGGTTGCCAATATCAAATGTGGTGGCTGTGCGGCGAATATTCAGTTGGGGTTAAAAGCAGAGCCGGGCGTTGCTCAAATCACGGTTGATGTGAGCAGTGGTGAAGTTGAAGTGCGGGGTGATGGGCTTGATCCTGATGCATTAACGCATAAACTTTCTGCGCTGGGCTTTCCGCTGGTGGGCTCATTAACCTGATTGAAAATGGTATGCTAAACGAGCAACTCATATGAACGAGACTCCCGTTGGGTAAGGGGCTTTGGGTAGTGCTGTTGTTAGTGGCGGTGGCAGCGTTGAGCTGGTGGCTACAGCGGAGTTCGATGCCTGATGATCAGCGAACTGTTGAGTCGGTTCTGCATGAGCCTGATTATTATATGACTCAATTTGAAGCAACAGCGCTGAACCTCAATGGCAAGCCCGCGCATAAGCTTTATGCTGATAAAATGCAGCACTATCCCGATGACGACAGTGCAACATTGGATAAGCCGCACCTGATGCTGTTTCGTAGTGAAGAGGAATTTTGGGATATCCGCGCAGAAACAGGCTTGGTCTCCAATGGTGGGGCGTCGCTCTTTCTACAGGGCGAAGTGATTATCATGCGAGTCAACGCGACACACTCACCGCCACTGCAGCTATATACCTCAGACTTGACGGTACGCCCGGATGATAAGATTGTAGAGACGGCCGCACCCGTGACGATTAAGGATGGTCGCGGGGTCACTACAGCGGTGGGGATGTGGGCGGATCTTAATCAACGACAGGTGAAACTGTTATCAAATGTGCGGGGGGTCTATGAGCCACAAAGCGATTAATGTGCTCTTTTTATTGTGTGTCGCGTTGCTGCCAAAGGGTGCAGTGGCATTGTCAACAGATCGTGAACAGCCGATTCTGATAGAGGCTGATAGTATGGTTGTTGATGAAGGCAAAGGGATCAGCATCTATCAGGGGAGCGTGAGCTATCTGCAAGGCACGGTTAAGATGACGGCCGACAAAGTGACCATCTACAGCGTGGCGGGTGAATTCGAACGATTTGAGGCAGAGGGCAAGCGGGTCAGTTATCGGCAGATGCTCGATGATGATAAAGGTGAACTGCGGGCAAAGGCGCGCCTGATCGACTATCGTGCCAAGCAGGGCGATATTCTACTCAAGGGCAATGCTCATGTGGTGCGCGGTGAAGATGAGTTTTCAGGCAGCCATATCGAATACAATGCCAAGACAGATATCGTGAATGCACGCAAAGCCGAAAACGGTGGCGAGCGGGTGCAGGTTGTGATTCAGCCGCGAGACAAAGAGAAGGCTCAATAGCTTGGCTGCACTGATGGATAATCACTGCTGATGCATGCGCTCATCGCATCAAACCTTGCCAAGCGCTATAAATCCCGCGAAGTGGTCAAGGATGTCTCGCTTGAGGTCAACAGTGGCGAAGTGGTGGGGCTACTGGGGCCTAACGGAGCGGGCAAGACCACCTGCTTTTACATGATTGTGGGCCTTGTCGGCAGCGATAAAGGCAGTATTGTATTGGATGGCGAGGACATGGCGCGTTACCCGATGCATGTGCGCGCCAAGATGGGGTTGGGCTACCTGCCGCAAGAAGCCTCCATTTTTCGCAAGCTGACGGTGGCGCAAAATATTCTAGCGATATTGGAGACGCGTGATGAGCTCAATCGCGCCCAACAACTGGTGCGTCTGGATGAGCTGCTGGGTGAACTTCACATTACTCATCTGCGTGACAACCTAGGGATGAGCCTTTCCGGCGGCGAGCGGCGGCGTGTCGAAATCGCGCGTACCTTGGCCACAAGCCCCCGTTTTATCTTGCTGGATGAGCCTTTTGCAGGCGTTGACCCGATCTCCGTGATCGACATACAGCGCATTATTCGTTTTCTGACAGAAAAAGGCATCGGAGTCTTGATCACCGATCATAATGTCCGTGAGACATTGGGGATATGTGAACGCGCGTACATCATGAGTGAAGGGGTGGTGTTGGCCGCAGGTGTGCCTGATGAGATTCTTGAAAACAAGCAAGTGCGAGAGGTTTATCTAGGGCAAAATTTTCGGCTCTAATTTTTTCCGATAGTCACTGAAAAAAGGTGCTAATTACGATAAGGTAGAGGTCGATAAGTTCAGTTAAAGAAGATGGCGCCGAACTAGGACGGCGATATATGAAGCAATCCCTACAGCTTAGGCTTGGACAACAGTTAACGATGACGCCACAACTGCAGCAGGCGATACGCCTGTTACAGTTGTCGACCCTTGATCTTCAAGCAGAGATACAAGAAGCGCTTGAATCTAACCCCATGCTGGAGCTGACTGATGACGCAGCGGATGATTCCGCGTCAAAAGAGCCATCCAGTGAGGGTGACACTACTTCCGACGGCGCCGTTAATGATGCGAGTGCGGTTGACGGTAGTAGCGCGGGTGATGGTGATGTGGTTTCGCAACTTTCCGAAGCCGTGCCCGATGAACTGCCCGTGGATAGCTCCTGGGAAGACACCTTTGATAGCGTTATGCCGCAGACCTCTGCAAGTGCGCCGGCTGAGAGTAGTGACTATGAAAGTCAGGATGAGTCGGCCGAGTCACTGCAGGAACATCTGCTATGGCAGATGCGGCTGACCTCTTTTACCGATAAAGACATGGAAATTGCAGCGGCGATCATCGATGCTATTGATGACCAAGGCTATCTCACCTGCTCGCTGGAGGATATCTTTTCGGGGCTGCCCGAAGTGCTTGAAACCGAGCTTGATGAGATTGAGGCGGTGCTGCATCGGATCCATAATTTTGACCCCATCGGTATTGGCTCACGAGACTTGCAAGAGTGCATGCTGGTTCAACTCTATCATTTGAGTCCGGAAACACCATGGTTGGCAGAAGCGCGTAAGTTGATTACGGATCACCTTAAGTTACTGGGTGCGCGCGATTACAAACAGATTATGCGGCGCATGAAGTGCACACAAGATGAATTGAAAGCGATCATGGCACTGGTGCAGACACTTAACCCGCGCCCCGGAACGATGGTTTCACCTAAACATGCTGAGTACATTGTGCCAGATGTGGTTGTAAAAAAAGATAATGGGGCGTGGAAGGTGGAGCTGAATACCGATGCACTGCCGCGGGTGCGTGTTAACAATGGTTATGCGAAGCTCGTAAAACGCGCCGATAATAGCGCCGATAACACCTATCTGAAAAGTCACTTGCAAGAGGCGAGGTGGTTTATTAAAAGCCTGCAAAGTCGCAATGATACCTTATTGAAGGTGGCGACCTGTATCGTTGAGCGCCAGCGTGGTTTTCTTGAGCATGGTGAAGAGGCAATGAAGGCGTTAGTGCTTCATGATGTGGCTGAGGTTGTTGAGATGCATGAATCGACCATTTCTCGTGTGACCACACAAAAATATATGCATACACCGCGCGGTATTTTTGAATTAAAATATTTCTTTTCCAGCCATGTTGGTACGGCAAGCGGAGGTGAATGTTCCGCAACAGCAATCCGCGCATTGATTAAAAAACTTGTGGCGGCGGAAAACCCGGAAAAACCATTAAGTGATAGTAAAATCTCACAAATTCTTGAAGATCAGGGGATCAATGTTGCTCGTAGAACGGTTGCAAAGTATCGTGAGTCGATATCGATTCTCTCCTCAAGTGAGCGTAAACGTTTGACATAACATCGAGGTAAAAAAATGCAAATAAATCTAACAGGTCATCATGTCGATATCACCCCAGCCATGCGCAGCTATGTTAATGAAAAGCTAGAGAAGCTCGCGCGCCATTTTGATGGTGTTGGAAACGTACATGTAGTGTTAGCCGTTGAAAAGATGGTGCAGAAAGCAGAGGCAAAGTTACATTTAAGTGGCGCAGATCTGTTTGCTGAAGCAGAGAGTGAAAATATGTATGCCGCGATCGATGCGCTGGCTGACAAGCTAGATCGGCAAGTGATCAAACACAAAGAGAAACGTAAGGATCACCGTGGCCGTGGCAAAGGCTTCCCACTCAAGGATGAAGTGCAGGACGTGGTCGAACCCGAATAGCGCTCATTCATTATAAAAATAACTTTTGTTAGCAAAGAAGATTAAGCATGGAACTAAGTGATTTTTTTCTGCCTGAGAGCGTTATTGCCCAGAAGAAAATTAGCAGCAAAAAACGCGCGCTAGAGCAGCTTAGTGAACTGCTTGTCGCTGCCTCACCAACCCTGACTCAAGCCGAAGTGTTCGAAAGCCTGCTGGGCCGAGAACGCCTTGGGAGTACCGGGTTGGGGCATGGGGCAGCGATTCCTCACGGTCGGCTCAAGGCGCTCGAAAAACCAGTGTGCGCTTTTTTACAGCTACAACAAGGGGTGGACTTTGACGCTGTAGACAACCAGCCCGTTGACCTGATTTGTGCACTGCTAGTGCCAGAAGAGTCTACAAGCGAGCACCTATCGTTGTTATCGATGTTGGCTGAAATATTCGGTGATGAATCGTTTTGCAAAGCGCTGCGAGCAGCGAGCAGCGATGCCATGTTATTTCAGTTGCTGGTGCAGTGGCAGTCCGGCTATAACCTGAGCCAGCAAGCGCGTCCCTGCGCATAGCTTTGATGAATTCCTCACTGACTGTCAATCAACTGTTTGAGAGTCATGCAGAAAAACTAGCATTGAAATGGTCTGCGGGTCGATCTGGTCAAGGGCGGGCGGTGCGGTGCTCTATAGATGCGATCAAGGCGAAGGGCTATGCCGATATGCCGATGGTTGGACATCTCAACCTGATTCAACCGAGCCGGATTCAGGTGCTGGGTTGTACAGAATTGCGCTATCTTGAATCGCTAGGCAAAAACTCATACCACGATGCGCTGACTAAATTATTTGAAGAAACGCCTGCTTTTGTAGTGGTCGCTGATGATGTTGCCCCGACCGAAGACTTGAAGCAGCGGGCAGAGCAGGCAGCTACCGCCCTTTTTTCTTCAAGCCTTAAAAGTGACAAGTTGATCGATCACCTGAGCTATTATCTGACTGGCTTGCTGGCAGAGAGAACGACATTGCACGGTGTTTTTATGGAAGTGCGAGGGTTGGGTGTATTACTCACGGGGGAGAGTGGTGTCGGGAAAAGTGAACTGGCGTTAGAGTTAGTGACGCGCGGCCATCGCTTAATTGCAGACGATGCCCCTGAGTTTTCACGTGTAGCGCCGGATGTCATTAGAGGTGTTTGCCCTGAGCTGCTGCAAGGCTTTCTTGAAGTACGAGGGCTGGGTGTCTTAAATGTGCGGGCGATGTATGGTGACAGCGCCATTAAAAAAGATAAAAATTTACGCTTGATTGTGCATCTTAAACCGATTGATGATGAGGATATTCGCAATATTGATCGACTGGTGGGCAGCCAGCAAAATGTAGAGATATTAGAAGTGGCGATCCCACACGTGATTCTGCCCGTCGCACCAGGGCGAGATCTTGCATTGTTGATTGAAGCGGCGGTGCGTAACCATATTCTCCGTTTAGGTGGATATGATGCGGCACAAGATTTTATCGAACGGCAAAAAGACTCTTTAACAAAAGGTCAGTTATGAGATTATTAGTGCTCAGTGGGCTTTCCGGTGCAGGCAAAAGTATTGCGCTACAAGCACTTGAAGATCTTAATTTTTACTGTGTCGATAACTTACCTGTAGGGCTACTGCCGGGGTTTGTCGCTCAAATGAGAGTGATGGCAGGGCGGCAGGAAGTCACAGATATTGCGGTCGGCATTGATGCGCGCAATATGTTGGATGATTTGCAAAACTTTAGTTTGGTGCTTGATAACATCAAAGAGCAAGGCATTAGCTGCGAAGTGCTGTTTATCGTCGCGAGCGATAATGCGTTAATTAAACGCTTTAGCGAAACACGCCGTAAACACCCTTTAACCGGTGGTGATATCCCCTTGGTTGAAGCGATTGCAGCGGAGCGTCACTTGTTGACGCCGATCGCAGATTGCGCCGATCTTCATATTGATACCAGTCAAACAAATGTACATCAACTACGAGATCTAGTGCGTGAACGGATTGGGCGGAACTCAAGCTCAGCATTGTCATTGCAGTTTTTGTCTTTTGGTTTTAAACATGGCCACCCGATTGATGCTGATTTTGTATTTGATGTGCGCTGCCTACCCAATCCGCATTGGGTGCCAACGTTGCGCTTGAAAACAGGAAGGGATGATGAAGTTATCGCGTTTCTGGGAGAGCAAGCGGCAGTGAAAGAGATGTTGGCTGATATTACCCATTTTGTCGCACGCTGGGTACCTAGTTTTGAAGCGGAAAATCGAAGCTATTTAACCGTGGCCATCGGTTGCACTGGTGGGCAGCATCGCTCAGTTTATCTGGCTGAAACATTAGCGGCTCACTTTAAGCAGGAGAGGGAAGGGGTGTTAATTCGTCATCGTGAACTTTCATGAGTGTTGCACTGTTGGTCGTTACGCATGGCAAAGTAGGGCAGGCGCTGCTTGATGCGGCGGATGCGATGTTGGCAGGAACAGCGCTGAACGTGTGTGCCGTGGCTGTCTCAAATCAGTGTGACCCTGACGAAGTGGCGCAGCATATCGGCGCCTCTATTACACGTATTAATCAGGGTGATGGCGTGTTGGTGTTAACCGACATCTACGGCGCGACACCGAGTAATATTGCAATGAAACATCAAGCAGATGCGGCGGGTATCATGATGGTAGCAGGGGTGAATTTGCCGATGCTCATTCGAGTGCTGAACTACCCAGACCTGAGTATTGAGCAGTTACTTGAAAAGGCGCTGAGCGGTGGTCGTGATGGGATTTTCCGCTGCCAGAGCGATGCGGGTTAGCTGCGATTATGGTCAGAGCAGAGGTCAGCATCATTAATAAGCTGGGGCTGCATGCGCGCGCCGCCGCTAAATTTGTAACGCTTGCTGCAAGCTTTAATAGTGAAATAAAAGTGAAGCGTGGTAGCCGTTCTGTTAACGGTAAAAGCATTATGGGGGTGATGATGCTGGCTGCCGCCAAAGGAACGCAAATTGAGATTACGGCCGCAGGTGATGATGAGCGATTGGCGATAGCGCAACTAGAGCAGCTTGTTGCGCAACGTTTTGGTGAGGGTGAGTAGTC
>JALSHQ010000349.1 GCA_026982145.1 Gammaproteobacteria bacterium
ATATTAAAGACGCGCTACGCGAAGTACGTATGGCGCTGCTAGAGGCCGACGTTGCCTTGCCGGTGGTGCGTGAATTTATCGCACGCGTCAAAGAGCGCTCAATCGGCAAAGAGGTGTTGCTGAGCCTGACGCCTGGGCAGGCGTTCATTAAGATTGTCAGCGATGAGCTGACGGCGACGATGGGGGGGGCGTGTGAAGCGCTCAACCTCAGCACGCAGCCTCCAGCAGTGATACTGATGGCGGGCCTTCAGGGCGCGGGTAAAACGACCACGGTTGCAAAATTGTCTCGCTTTTTAAAGCAGAAGCAGAAAAAAACAGTGATGGTGGTGAGTTCAGATGTCTATCGTCCCGCTGCGATTGAGCAGTTGAAGGCTCTGGCGGCAGAAGTTGATGCCACCTTTTTCCCCAGTGATCCCTCTCAAAAACCGGTCAAAATTGCGAAAGCGGCGATCAAACAGGCGAAGAAGCAGCATATTGATGTGGTGATTATCGATACGGCGGGTCGGTTGCACGTCGATCATGAAATGATGGACGAGATCAAAGCGGTGCATGCAGTCGCCGAGCCGATCGAGACCCTTTTTGTGGTCGACAGCATGACTGGGCAGGATGCGGCAAATACGGCTAAAGCTTTTAATGAAGCGCTGCCACTCACGGGAGTGGTGTTGACCAAAACTGATGGTGATGCGCGGGGTGGCGCGGCGCTCTCGATTCGTCAGGTCACCGGCAAGCCGATCAAGTTTCTCGGGGTGGGCGAAAAAAATGATGCATTAGAGCTGTTTCACCCGGATCGTGTTGCTTCCCGTATTCTTGGCATGGGCGATGTGCTGACCTTGGTTGAAGAGGCCGAAGGTAAAATTGACCGAGATAAGGCGGAAAAATTCGCCAAAAAACTGAAGAAAGGCAAAGCGTTCGATCTCGCAGATTACCGTGATCAATTGCAACAAATGAAAGGGATGGGCGGTGTGGCGGGCTTGATGGATAAAATCCCTGGACTCTCCAATATTTCACCAGCGGCCAAAGGGCAGATTAATGACAATCAGTTTGACCGTATCGAGGCGATGATCAATTCAATGACGCCGCATGAGCGGGCGTGTCCTGACATCATCAAAGCGTCACGCAAACGTCGCATTGCCGCGGGTTCAGGAGTGCAGGTTCAAGAGCTCAATCGCATGTTGAAGCAGTTTACCCAGATGCAGAAGATGATGAAGAAAATGGCTAAGGGTGGCATGAGCAAGATGATGCGCGGATTGAAAGGGCAGATGCCTTTTTAATAAAATCAATAAGTTGCTGCTTTTCTCTGTGTATCTCACCCGAGTAGCCATGTTTTTTTCCGGGCAAAAATTAAGATAAATATCCCGCACGACGAAAATAGGCTTTCCTAAGTCCCTGCTTTCACGTAAAATGCCGTACTTTTCCGCCTTCAAGTTAAAGCTTGGGGGCATATTTGAGACAGAACAAGAGGAAGTAAGTTACTTATGGTAACGATACGTTTAGCACGTGGTGGCGCCAAAAAGCGTCCTTTCTACCACATCGTGGTAGCAGATAGCCGCCGAGCCCGTGACGGTCGTTTCATTGAGCGCCTTGGTTTTTTTAACCCGGTTGCCAGAGGAAACGAAGAGAAGTTGAGGCTCGATAACGACAGATTGAACTACTGGGTTTCCCAGGGGGCGCAGC
>JALSHQ010000350.1 GCA_026982145.1 Gammaproteobacteria bacterium
TGAGGGGGCGGGTGGCGGTCATGCGCCTGATATCATCACGGCATGTGGTTTGCCTAACGTGCTTCCTTCATCGACCAACCCAACCCGCCCCTACACCATCAATACTGTCGATGAACACCTCGATATGCTGATGGTATGTCACCACCTTGACCCCTCCATTGCCGAAGATGTTGCTTTTGCCGAGTCACGCATTCGGCGCGAGACGATCGCCGCAGAGGATATCTTTCACGATCTCGGTGCTTTTTCGATGATCGCCTCAGACTCACAGGCGATGGGGCGTGTGGGTGAAGTTATTATCCGTACATGGCAGACCGCCCACAAGATGAAAGTGCAGCGCGGCGCATTGGCGGGTGACGCCATTTTTAAGGACAATAATCGGGTTAAACGTTACATCTCCAAATACACTATCAATCCTGCAATTGCCCATGGAATTTCTCATGAAGTGGGATCGGTTGAAGTGGGAAAATTAGCAGACTTAGTCGTTTGGGATCCTGCATTTTTTGGCGTTAAGCCTTCATTAATTCTCAAAGGAGGAATGATCGCTCACGCTGCAATGGGAGATCCAAACGCCTCAATTCCCACCCCGCAGCCCGTTCATTACCGACCCATGTTTGGTAGTTATGGTCGGGCACGTAACCAGACCTGCATGAGTTTTCTGTCAACAGCGGCTTTCAATAATGGCACGCATGAAGCCCTTGGATTGGATAATCTTATTGGAGTGAGTCGAGCGTGCCGTAGCGTAAAAAAATCAGACATGATTCACAACAGCTATCAACCTGTTGTCGAAGTTGATGCGCAAACCTACCAGGTTCGAGCTGATGGTGAGCTGTTGACCTGTGAACCTGCTGAATCACTCCCGATGGCGCAACGTTATTTTCTCTTTTGATGATTATACTGACACAAGTTTTACCTCGCGGAGAGGTCAGGGTAGATGCCACTGTCAGTTTGCCAGTGGAGCAACGTAGCCGCAGTCGCCTGAAGGTGAAGCTGGATGATGGACGTGATGCAGGGTTCTTTCTACCGCGTGGCCGCCTGTTGCGAGATGGTGATCTGTTGGGCGGTGATGATGGTGTCATTGTCAGGGTGATCGCTGCGACTGAAAAGGTTTCTACTGTATTGAGCCAAGACCCGACAGCATTAGCAAAAGCAGCCTACCACCTCGGTAATCGCCACGTGCCGCTACAGGTGGCGCGTGGTTGGCTTCGCTATCAACACGACCATGTATTGGATGCCATGCTGGCGCAGATGGGGCTTGAAGTCCGTGTAGAAAAACAGCCGTTTGAGCCTGAGGCGGGCGCCTATCAGCCGTTGGATGGTGCAGCTCACCACCATGGGTGACGGACGATGAGCGCTGCGATGTTGGCTCGTTTGCGTCTTTTCCAAGTGATCAGTCCATCATCACCGGTGGGTGGATTTGCTTACTCACAGGGGATGGAGTGGGCAGTGGAGTGTGGTTGGCTGAAAACGGCAGATGATGTCGAGCAGTGGCTGAAAGGGGTGCTAGATGAGAGCTTGCGCTATTTAGATCTACCCCTGATAAAGCGGATGCATGACGCTGTGTTGAGTGCTTCACCTGAGCAGTTCGATGAGTGGAGCCGTTATCTATATGTGAGCCGTGAGACCTCGGAGCTTAGGAGTGAAGAGCGCCAGCGGGCAGAGGCTTTTTATCTGTTACTGAGTAAGTTATTGGCAGAGGGTGATGAGCATGACGACTTGCTACACCGCTTTCAAATGGGTGCGCGGCTTAGTCAAGGCGCAGGCTTTGCGCTGGCGGCTGCAAAATGGCAACTGCCGCAAGATGAACTGTTGGCGGGTTGTGCTTGGAACTGGCTGGAAAACTCGGTAAGTGCAGCTATCAAACTGGTGCCGCTTGGGCAAAGTGCTGGGCAGGCGTTGCTGTACGAGATAGCTCGAATGGTTCCGGATATCGTTGATGATGCACTGGGCGTAAAAGATGACGAGCTTGGTGCAAGCAGCGTGGCATTGGCGATTGCAAGTAGCCTGCATGAGACTCAGTATTGTCGGCTGTTCAGGTCTTGAACATGGAGGGGAAAACTAAGATGAATCATAAAGCGCCTTTGCGGGTAGGAGTGGGCGGGCCGGTAGGTTCAGGGAAAACAGCGCTACTTGAACAGCTCTGCGTTGCCATGCGGGATCGCTATAGCATCGCCGTGGTGACCAATGATATTTATACCCGTGAAGACCAGCGTATCCTAACCGAGGCAGGTGCGCTGCCTCCCGAGCGTATTATGGGAGTGGAGACCGGGGGGTGCCCGCATACCGCGATACGAGAAGATGCATCGATGAACCTAGCTGCGGTGAGTGAGTTGATGGCTCGTTTTAATAGTCTTGATATTGTTTTCATTGAGAGTGGTGGCGACAATCTCAGTGCGACGTTTAGCCCTGAGCTCGCTGACCTTACGATCTATGTGATTGACGTCGCCGCAGGTGAAAAGATTCCGCGTAAAGGCGGGCCGGGAATCACAAAATCAGACCTTCTCGTGATCAATAAAACTGATCTTGCTGAGTTTGTGGGAGCCTCTCTTGCTGTGATGGAGCGCGATACTAAGCGTATGCGGCTTGATAAACCGTATGTCTTCACTCAGCTCAAGCACAAAATAGGGCAGCAGGAAATCATCCAGTTTCTGGAAACAGAAGGGATGTTAGGTGGGGGGTGAGCACTCTGTTTGCTACACCTCAGCTATTAAGAGGGAACTTAATCTGCCGATAGCGTTCATATCATCCGTATAGGCTCAGTGTTGAGCAATGCTGTTATTAGTCAGCGATACTCGGTTTTATGATTTAAAATTTGACAGCAAGATAACGATTCGCCTAAATTAGCGCCCACCATGAAAAAGTTATTGATCTGCTTACTACTGCTAGCCAACCTGAGCAGTGGACTCGCCTTTGCTCTGGATAGCCATCCAGAGACAGTGGTGGGGCATGACTCGACAGCACCGGAGCTGCTGGTAGGTGAAGATCACGATCACCCTGAGGGTGAGCCCCACCATAAAGACCATAGCTGTCATGGCGCAGCTCACCTTATTGCCCTGTTCTCGAGTCAGGCGATGCCACTGGTGGCGAGCGGTCATAATGGCTTTGCTTCACTGTTACAAACCCCCACACACCTCTATATTGCCCCTCTGCTAAGACCCCCCATCGCCTAAACCTTTTCGCTAGTGTTGTGCGTGCTGCGTAGCCTAATGCGTGGTGCTTCTGTTTTATGCACGAGAAGGGTTTAGTTTATGTTTTTAAAGAAATGTTTATGGGCTGGGGTGCTGGCCTGTTCGGCGTTATCTGGGTGGGTGGTCTCCGCTTCTGAGTCCAAAGAAATCCCACTAACGATCAGTGCCGAAGCGGCGCGAACGGTCGATTCACCATTAAGGGGTTTTATTCAGCAGGTGTGGGCAGAGAGCCCTGCGATGCAAGGGGCGCAGGCGGCGGTTAAAGCGTCACTGGCACGCGCAGAGGGGGCCGGGCGTGCGCGCTACAATCCAGCACTGGCGCTGGATGCCGAGCGCACCGCAGCCAATACGACATCGATAGGCATTAGCCAAACGTTAGATTGGAGCGATAAGCGAGAAGCGCAGACCCAGATTGCAGATCAGGAGGTGCAGGCAGCTAACGCTGAGTTAGCGGAAGCTTATCAAAGCATCGCGGTGGAAACGCTGGCAGCACTGGCTCAATATTTCACCGCGCAGGAAATGCAGGGGCTAGCACAGCGCCGCAGCCAGCTGATGAAAGATTTTGTGACAACCGTTAAGCAGCGTCAGGCGGCTGGAGATATGGATGCGCTTGCGGGCACCCTCGCTCAGGTTACCTATAGCGAAGCGTTAATGCAGCAGGCAGCAAGTGAAAGCGAGCTGGCAGAAGCCGAAGCAGCGCTGCAGGCGGTGACCGGGTTTGGCTTGACGCGCTGGCCTCAGTTGCCGCGTGAATTGGCACCACCACCGAAGCAGGTCGACTCGAGCTTGCTGCAATCACTCCCCACACTTGCCGTACTGCGCAGCCGCATGGAGGCCGCCAAAGCGCGCATTCGCCTTGCTGAGCGTGAGGGGCGCGCTGATCCAACCATCGGCATTCGTGCGGGGCGTGATGGTTCAGACTCACTGCTGGGGCTGAGCCTAGAAATCCCACTTTTTGTCCGTAACAACTTTAAAGCTGAAGTCTTAGCTGCTTCACATGAAGCGGTGGGTGAAGAGCTACGTTATCGTGACGCCTATCGCCGAGCCAAGGCGCGGCTGGATGGCAGCTTGGGGCGTTTTCAAAATACGGCGCGTGCTTGGGGAGCTTGGAGCCTTACTGGGCAGCAGGCGCTGGGCGAGCAGATGGCACTGCTGGAGCAACTATGGCAGGCAGGCGAACTGACAGTCACTGATTACTTGATTCAGGCCAAACAAAATATTGATACCCAAGCGGCGGCCACGGCGCTGATGGGCGAAGTGTGGCAGGCGGCCATCGGCTGGCTGGACGCTTCGGCTCAAGTGGGCGCGTGGCTAGGTACGGCACCAGTGACAGCCGCACAGACAAAGAATTTTGGAGAATAAAAGATGAAAAATAGATTAATTTTACTGATGGTATTAAGCCTAGCAGCACCTGCTGCAGCCCTCTCTGAAGAGGGGCATGAACATGATGGGCTCGATGATTTTTCTGGGATTGAGATAGAAGATGGCCACGCTGCTCATAGCAAAGAAGGGCACCAACATGAAGAAGAAGGGCATGGCCACGCCGATGATGGCCACGAAGAGAAAGGGCATGGCGGTCATGGCGACGATGATGGCCATGGTCACGACGAAGCCGCTAGTGATGTTGAGCTGAGCGAGGCTCAGCAGCGCATCGCTGGCATCGAGACCATGATTGCAAAACGCCAGTCGTTGGGCGATGCCATCACCGCGCCCGGTGAAGCGATGCTAAACATGTATCGCACCACTAAGGTCATATCGCGCATTCCGGCACAGGTGATGAAACGCCATGTGCGTCTGGGGGATCATGTTAAAAAAGGGCAGCGCTTGGTCACACTCTCTAGCGTTGAAATGGCTGATGCGCAAGGTGCGTTGATGGCGGCTCATGTCGAACTGCGCCGGGTGGAAAAGCTAGGGCGCAAAGTGGTTTCGGAAAAGCGCTTTGTGATGGCTCAAATCACATTCCAACTTGCCTATGCCAAGGTGAATGCCTACGGCATGACAAAAAAACAGATCGAGTCATTAGTCAAAACGGGTGATGCCACGCGCGCCACGGGTGAATTCCATCTACTTTCATTTCAAGATGGCACCGTCATGAGTGACGACTTTAAGGTGGGTGAGCTGAGCAATCCGGCTGAAGAACTCATGGAGATTAGTGACGAATCGGTGCTTTGGATCGAAGCGCGGCTTACCCCAGAAGATGCCGCACGCGTTGAACTGGGCACGCCCGCACGTATAAAAGTGGGGCAGCGTTGGCTCAGTGGAAAAGTGCTTCAGGCACGCCACACGCTCGATGAGACCACCCGCACACTGGCAGTACATATTGAAGTGGAGAACCGCAATGATGAGCTCCATCCCGGTCAATTTGTAACGGCCGTGATTGAAGGCAAGAAAAAACGCCACGGCATTGTGGTGCCGGTTGAAGCAGTATTGCGCAGCCCAGATGGCGATTGGCAGCTGTTTGTTCAAACCGCCCCCGGTCGTTTTGAGCCAAAAGAGATCGAGATATTAGAGACCGTGGGCGATCAAATGCTGATTGGTGGCATCGCCCCCGGCACGGTGATTGTCGGTAAAGGCGCATTTTTTGTGCAGTCTGAAATGGCCAAGGGCGGATTTGATCCGCATAATCACTAGGGGGCGGTCATGTTAAATAAACTCATTAACTGGTCAGTCACCAACCGCCTATTGGTGGTGATTGGCCTGCTGGCGCTGGCGGCGTCGGCCTCGGTTGTGATTCCGAAGCTGAATTTGGATGCCTTTCCCGATGTTACCAACGTACAGGTGGCGATCAACACTGAGGCACCGGGGTTGGCATCGGAAGAAGTCGAAAAACTGATCACCTTTCCGATTGAAGCAGTGATGTATGCGCTGCCGGATGTGGAACAGGTGCGCTCTATCTCCAAGACCGGTCTGTCTGGCATCACCGTAGTATTCAAAGAGGGCAAGGATATCTACTTTGCGCGGCAGTTGGTATTTGAACGGCTGCAATCGGCAAAAGAGCTGATCCCCTCAGGTGTGGGTACACCAGAGATTGGCCCCAACACCTCGGGTCTGGGTCAGGTTTATCAATACATGCTAGTGGCGGATGCCGGTTCAGATTTTGATGCGATGGCGTTGCGCAGTCTGAATGACTGGGTAGTGAAGCTGTTGTTGATGCCGGTAGATGGTGTCACCGACGTGCTCTCCTTTGGGGGCGATGTGCGTCAATATCAAGTGAATCTCGATCCTTCACGTTTATTGGCTTATGGCTTAAGCCAGCAAGATGTGGTGGAAGCGTTGGAAAACAACAACAGCAATGCCGGTGGCTGGTATATGAATCGCGGCCAAGAGCAGTTGGTGATTCGAGGCGTGGGCTGGTTGAGTGACAACGAACAAGGCTTGGCTGAACTGCGCCAGATTCCACTGAAAACGGTCGATGGCACTGTCGTTACCGTGGCACAGGTGGCGACTGTCTCGTTGGGCAGTGAGATTCGTCAGGGCGCTGTCACGATGACACGCCGGGGTGATAATGGTCAGGCTGAAGCGCTGGGTGAAGTGGTTGCGGGCATCGTCTTAAAACGCATGGGCTCTAATACCAAAAGCACCATTGATGGCATTAACAGCCGCGTGGCGTTGATTCAACAAGCTTTGCCTGACGGCGTTCGTTTTGAAGTGTTCTACGATCAATCGGACCTGATTACACAAGCAGTCACCACGGTCGTCAATGCACTGCTGCTGGCGTTTGTTTTTATTGTGGTGATACTCGCGCTGTTTTTGATGAATCTGCGCGCCACTTTTTTGGTATTGATCTCGATTCCGATCTCTATCGGCATCGCCTTGATGATCATGGCCTGGCTCGGCCTCTCTGCCAACCTGATGTCACTGGGCGGACTTGCGGTGGCGATCGGGATGTTGGTGGATGGCTCGGTGGTGATGGTGGACAACATGTTCAAACATCTCTCCCACCCCGATGCGGAGCATGACAGCGAAGTGCGGGCGCGGCTGCCGGGCAGTGATACCGATCCGCACAATGTCGAGCGAGACAAAGATGGCATCGCCCTGCGTTTACAGCAAGCCGGCAAAGAGGTGGTGCGGCCGATCTTTTTTGCCACCGCCATTATCCTAGTGGTCTTCATGCCCTTGTTTAGTTTTGAAGGGGTTGAAGCAAAATTGTTTCAACCGATGGCGATCAGCATTATGTTGGCGATTGTGGCAGCGCTGTTTGTGGCGTTGATTATCGTACCGGCGTTGGCGACTTATCTGTTTCGTCGCGGGGTGCGCGCCAAAGAGAGCTTGGTTCTAAAACCGCTGGACACGCTTTATCAGCGCAGTCTGACCTGGGCCATCAAATCACCCAAAACTGTGATCGGTGGCGCGGTGTTGTTATTGGTCTCTGCACTGGCGGTGTTGCCATTAATCGGCACAGAGTTTGTGCCTGAGCTGGAAGAGGGCACTATCAATCTGCGTGTCACACTCGCTCCCTCATCGAGTTTAGATACTGCCCTCACCGCAGCGCCTAAACTGGAAGCGATGTTGCTGGAATTTCCCGAAGTCACCTACGCCCTGAGCCGCATTGGTCGACCAGAAATTGGGGGTGACCCAGAGCCGGTGAATAACATTGAAATCTACATCGGTCTTAAACCGGTTAATCAATGGACCAGCGCGAATAATCGGCATGATTTGCAAGGCTTGATGGAGCAGAAGCTAGAGCAGCACCCCGGCCTGTTACTGAATTTCTCGCAACCGATTGCCACTCGTGTGGATGAGTTGTTATCGGGCGTAAAAGCCCAGCTGGCCATCAAACTTTTTGGCCCTGACCTAGCGGTATTGGCTGAAAAAGGCCAGGCGATTGAGAAGGCGATACAAGGCGTTGAAGGTGCAAGGGATGTGGCAATGGAACAAATTGCCGGTGAAGCGCAGCTGGTGGTGCGTCCTAAACGCGGCGAACTGTCACGCTACGGTTTAGCGGTCGGTGATGTCATGGCGGTGGTGCGTGATGGGCTGGGCGGTCGTGCTGCTGGGCAGATTATCAGCGGTAACGAGCGTTACGACATCTACGTGCGACTGGCAGAAGCCTATCGCATCAACCCCGATGCGATTGCCGATCTACGCCTGCAATCCCCCACCGGCGCATGGGTGCGTCTGGCCGACGTGGCGCAGATCAGCATTGAATCTGGCCCACCGCAAGTGCGTCGTGATGACGTGCAGCGCCGCGTCGTGATTCAAGCCAATGTACAAGGGCGCGACATGGGCAGCGTGGTGGCCGATATTCAGCAAGCGATTGATCAACAAGTTGACCTGCCACCGGGCTATTCGGTCGATATCGGCGGGCAGTTTGAAAACCAGCAGCGGGCGCAAAAACGGTTAAGCACCGTGGTGCCGATCTCCATCGCCTTGATTGCATTGCTGCTCTATTTTGCTTTCAACTCCATGGGGCAGGCGATGCTGATTCTGGTCAACGTGCCATTGGCCGTGATCGGCGGTGTGTTTGCGCTTTATGTCTCAGGTCAATACCTGTCAGTGCCCAGCTCTATCGGCTTTATCACCCTGTTTGGGGTGGCGGTGCTCAACGGGGTGGTGATGGTGGAGAGTATCAATCAACGCATTGCCGATGGCCTCTCGGTGGCGGATGCCGTCTTTGACGGCGCCACCTCGCGCTTGCGGCCAGTATTGATGACGGCGATCACCTCGGCACTGGGTTTGATTCCGATGTTGATGTCCACCGGCGTTGGGGCTGAAATCCAAAAGCCCCTAGCAACCGTGATTGTGGGCGGGCTGCTTACCGCAACATTCTTAACGCTGTTTGTTTTACCAACCTTGTTTGCTTGGTTTTCTAGAGGCAAGTTGGCTGAGATGCGTTAGTGAGTTTTATGGCATACAATCGCTGCCGGCCACGCTTCTAAGAGGGTGTGTGGCTGGCGGCAGATGGTTTTTCTGCACTTGATGGTGCCTTTCAAAAATAGATAAGTGAGAATGCGTGATGCGAATATGTTCAACTGCCCGGATAGCAAGGGCAATGGCACTGGCCGGTTTTTTTCTGGTGCCGGTAGTGAGCTGGGGAGAAGCTGGGGGAGCGTCTGGCGAAGATTTAACCCCTCTTCCGTTATCATGGTCTAACCCTGAAAAAAATTATAGCCTCGATATGTTTGCGAGCAGTGCAAGTGTGAAAATGTATGGAAATTCATTGGCTCTTTCGCGCTCATTAACAGAGGCGTCGATGTCGTCTGGCACCTCAACTCGTGATCCAGACTGGGATGGGTTAACAAGTGACACCGCACACTTTTTGGGTTATCAGCTCTCCATTATCGGCATACTTTATGTGATGCCTGCCAGCATCTCCGGCTGGACAGATGAGACCAAGAGTGACTTTAGCATGCAACAATACCGGGATAATGTGAGCCGGATAGTGTGGGACAAAGATGATTGGTGGATCAACTATGTACTGCACCCCTACTGGGGTGGCACCTATTATGTACGTGCTCAGGAGCGGGGTTTTGGGCCGGTGGGTTCTTTCTGGTATTCAGTTGCATTGTCATCGCTATATGAATTTGGTGCTGAAGCTTTTTTTGAAGAACCCTCAATACAGGATCTGATTGTGACACCGGTAGCGGGTTATTTTGTCGGTCAATATTTTGCGGAGGTGCGTGCCAATATTCGCGAAAAGAAAAAGTCAGGTTCATTAAGCGGGCGTGATAAATTTGTGATGGTGATGACAGACCCAATCGGGGCGATGAATGCCAAGGTCGATAGCTGGTTTGGCAGAGAGACAAACGCCTCGTTGAGCCTCATGCTAGGTCCGCAGTTTCGCACGCCCGTGGTCAGCGAAACCCGTTTTGAGCAGAGCCGCCAGATGAACTACATCGGCACCTCAGACTTTGGGGTAAAGATGTCACTGCGCTGGTAGTGATTTTAAATATATTAATACATTAAGGAACCTCAGGCTTTGGGGCACGAACATCATCATGACGTAGAAAACATGGGCGATCGCCGCCTAGGGTGGGCGATCGCGATCAACATGTTGTTGACCTTGGCGCAGGTGGTCGGCGGCATCATCTCTGGCAGCCTAGCGCTGATTGCGGATGCATTGCACAACTTCAGCGATGCGGCCTCGTTGCTGATTGCTCTGGTTGCACGAAAAATCGGCAGGCAACCCGCAGACCATTTCAAAACCTTTGGTTACAAGCGGGCGGAGGTGATAGCGGCACTGATCAATCTAGTCACGTTGGTCATCATAGGCCTTTATCTCATTTACGAGGCGCTCTGGCGGGTTTATGAACCACAGATTATAGAGGGGTGGATGGTGATCATTGTTGCTGGCATTGCGCTGGTGATCGATGTGATTACCGCCGTGCTGACCTACAGCATGTCGAAACATAGTATGAATATGCGCGCTGCTTTTCTACACAACGTCTCGGATGCGCTCGCTTCGGTGGGGGTGATCATCGCGGGCAGCTTGATCTTGCTCTATGAATGGTACTGGACTGATACCGTGCTGACATTACTGATCGCCGGTTATGTGCTCTATCAGGCGGTGACGATGCTACCTAAAACGATCCATATTTTGATGCAGGGCACACCGGAAGGAGTTGTGATCGACGAAGTGATTCAAGAGATGGGAAAAGTCGACGGTGTTTCAAATGTTCATCACGTGCATGTTTGGCAGATGGATGAACATCACAACTCGCTAGAGGCGCATGTGGTGATTGGTGGGCTAGATGAGATGGCGAGGGTTAAAGCTGCACTGAAAGCCGAGTTGAAAAATCGTTTCGACATTACCCATTCAACCTTGGAATTTGAAGTGGATCACTGTGGTAAGGGGTGCTGTTAGCGCAGCGTTTTTGCCACAGTGACAGCTCGGCTAAAACCTCAATCGACAAGGCAACGGTCTAGCAATTGAAATTTTAGCCGAGAATCTTGCTTTTAGTGGCTGTGTTCGTGGTCTTCGTTGGCATGGTCTGCATGGTCGTGATCATGCCCTTCTAATTCGCTCTCTCCATGTTGATGGTCGTGTTCGCTGCTACCTGCGGCATGGTCATGTTGATGCTCGTGCGCATGGCCGTGCTGATGTGCGTGGGTATGTTCATGGCCGTGACTGTGGCGGGTGCCATCTGCATGTGTATGCTCGTGTTCATGCTCGTGGCTGTGCTGGTGCTCATGCTCGTGAGTGTGTGGGTGGTTGCCTTCCATTTTTGTTTCTCCTTGTTTTTATAAGCGATTAATAGCCATTTATGGCTGATGTTTCAGTGTCATCTACGGCCTGATATAACGGCTAAGATTCGGGAGCCTTTAAGATACCCTTTTTGGCTCGCTGTGCTTTTATTTTTTTTTGGATTATCT
>JALSHQ010000351.1 GCA_026982145.1 Gammaproteobacteria bacterium
GAGGTGGATGCAGTCTTTGCCGAGTTCGTTGCAAAGCTCACGAAAAAACTCAGCTTCGTGGTCTATGGCGCTTTCCAGAGTCTTTTCCATGGTGATTGTGGGTCGTTTTTTTAGTGGACTTGTGTAGGATAACGGCGGTATGGCGCATTACTTTATCCTCGCCTTAGCGTGTTAATGGTTGAGTAATCTAACGATTCTTAGCAACGCTACCGGTAAAAGCTTTGAGCTATTTTTGGTAGGGGAAGGGAGAAATATTCATGATCAACGGCTGGAGTTGATGGGGGAGAGATGAAAAACCCGGTTATCGCAGACAATCGACCCAAAAGAGTCACGTTGGCCAAAGGTGAGGAATATCACTTCTGTACCTGTGGTCGCTCAAAGCGGCAGCCTTTCTGTGATGGCTCGCATGTAGGGAGCCTGTTTAAGCCGAAGTCCTTTTTGGCAGAACAGGGGGGCGAGGCCTATCTTTGTGCTTGCAAGCAGACGCGCAAGGCGCCTTTTTGTGATGGCTCACATAAACAACTGGCGGATGATCAGGTGGGTAAAGAGGGAGAATCAACGCCGCAAAAGAGCATGGGAATGCCGTTAGCGGTGGCGACTAGCGAGGAGCCGACAGTCACCTTTATCCACCAGCTCGCGGCGGATGGGTTGTCAAAAATTGGGCGTCACGGTTTGATGACTTCAATGGGGGTGCCACGCAACCAACTGCCACACTGGGATGATATTCAGGTGATGGTGGCACAGATGGCCACTAAACCGTTGATGGAGCACCACCCTGTGGGGACGGAATTGATTATCGGTCCAGAGGCTAAAAAACCGCTGCAGTTGAAAATCCCCCTTTTTGTTTCTGACATGAGTTTTGGTGCGCTCTCTGAAGAGGCAAAGGTTGCACTGGCACGAGGTGCCGAGTTAGCGGGTACCGGCATCTGCTCTGGCGAAGGCGGCATGCTGCCGGAGGAGCAGCAGGAAAATCGGCGCTATTTTTATGAGCTGGCGAGTGGTGAATTTGGTTATCACGAGGCATTGTTAACGCAGGTGCAGGCGTTTCATTTTAAAGGTGGTCAAGGGGCAAAAACGGGCACTGGCGGTCACCTCCCTAGGCATAAAAATAGAGGCAAAGTGTCTGTGGTGCGAGGCCTTGTTGAGGGGGCGTCTGCGGTTTCACCCCCAACTTTTAAAACGCTATCAACAGTAGCCGATTTTCGGTGCTTTGCCGATGGTGTGCGTGAGCGTACAGGTGGGGTGCCTATTGGCTTTAAGTTAAGCGCTAACCACATCGAACGCGACATGCAGTTTGCGCTTGATGCGGGTGCTGATTACATCATCCTTGATGGACGAGGCGGCGGCACAGGCGCTGCGCCAGAGATGTTTAGAGATCACATCAGCGTGCCGACCATTCCAGCATTGGCACGTGCGCGTCGCTTGCTAGACGAGCAGGGGGCGAGCGGCCGCGTCACGTTGATCATTACGGGTGGGCTGCGCCTGCCGATCGACTTTGTGAAGGCAATGGCACTAGGGGCTGACGGGGTCGCAATCGCCAGCAGTGCCATGCAGGCAATAGGATGCGTGGCCGCAAGGATGTGCAACACAAACCACTGCCCAGCAGGCATCGCCACTCAGGACGAGGCGTTGC
>JALSHQ010000352.1 GCA_026982145.1 Gammaproteobacteria bacterium
AGCCAACGCCATCGCACCGGGCAAGCGTCCGCTCTCAAGTATGTCACCCACCTTTCTGGAAGACGAAAATCGCGTTGCCATCCTCGGCACACCCGGCGGCAGCCGCATCATCACGATGGTACTGCTCGGAGCATTGGAGTTTGCTGCTGGCAAACCGCCGCATGACTGGGTTAACGCCGCGCGCTTTCATCATCAATACCTGCCAGACCAGATCAGCTTTGAACCCGGTGCCATTGATAAGCAGACCGCCTCAAAATTAAAAGCGATGGGGCACAAGCTCAAAAAGCGCGGCCGTCACTACGGTAATATGCAGGCGATTTTGTGGGATCGCAGCCAAAACAAGGTCATCGCAGCCAGTGACCCACGCGGCAATGGGCAGGCAACGGTGACACAATAAACACGCGCGCCCTTATATCCCCGCTCTCAACAAGCACGGATTGCGCATAATCGGCGAATTGGATAGACTTAGCGCACAAAAAAGGCCTCGTGCCGCGTGTGAAACCACCGCGAATAGAGCATACAACCCAATTTCAAAGATTTACCTAGATGACAACACAGCCAGTCTCACACCCGGAAGATCGCGATCTTATCAAGTTCCTGTTCTTTTCTGCTTTTTGCTTAATGGTCGGCACCGTCCATGGAGTGTGGCAAATTCAGCCGCCCGTACGTGCGTGGCTCGACTCCATCGGCAGCCCATACGGTGGCCCCGGCCATATGATCGACCCACTGGCGCATGCCCATATGAACATCGTTGGGGGCGTGGTGATTCTCTGTATGGCCGCCACCTACTATATGTTGCCGAAGATTTCGGGGGTGGCGCTCTGGTCTCGCCGCTTGGTGTTCCACACCTTTTGGTGGACCGCGCTGGGGCTGATCGGCTTTTACAGTACATTGATGATCTTCGGCACAGTTGAAGGCAACCTGCTGCTTGCTGGCGACCTTGAAGGGATGGAGGCGGTGCATCAGATCTATAAGCCGATCATTGCATCCGTGGCGACCGTGATGGGGATCGGCTTTTGGGTCTTCTTTTTCAATGTCTTTGCCTCCGTGAAAATGGCCTATAAAAAACCATGATTCGTGAGTGCGGCTGCCCTGACGACTACCCGGAATGGCATAATCAAGACATAGACCTCGCTGGCCAGTGCATTCACACCATGCCGACCTCTTGTTTTTTACATATGCCAATCGCCAGTGAGCTTTACGCTAAACGACAACAGACAGAGCTTGTAAACTTGGAGCTAGAAGAACCGTGGCCAGGGCTGGCGCTGATGCGGTCGGGCATGTTTCGCGGTAAACGCATCCGTCTGCTCACGCATAACCGCTCGGCGTCACGCCGCATCAGCTATTTACCCAGTCCATTTAACGTGCGGGTTCAGATCCATAAAGGGAATGTGGGCTCGCTTCAGGTGCCGGTGCGTGAGATGTCGATCGGCCTGATCGAGTCAGGTAAACGCCCCAAAGAACTCTACCTCAGCCACCTTAATTGCCCCCGCTGCCAAAAATCAGAAGGCAATGAAAGGATCATGCTGCTGCGCCGCTGGGTAGATGCGCCGGGGCTAAGGCGCAAGTAGTACAGCAGCCCCAGACGCCTATTGCGCTGCACTCTCCGCTTGCACTTGCTGCAGGGCTAGCGGGAAGTAAAGGATCTTTTCCTTATCACTCTTTTTAATTCTTAACTTCACAGCCAGCACATCTTTGGCGGGGTCTCGCACATGCACAACACGACGATAAACGCCAAGAAAGCCATCCTGAATCGCTTGGTTCCACTTTTGAGTGCCTTCCATCCGTAACGAGACCACCAACTCATTGGCAGGCTTGCGCCCTTTAATCGCTGCAAGCACCATGAATTCAACCATCCCTGCTTCGACTTTTGGCGGGCGCGTCTGCAAGGTGACCTCAATATCGTCCCAATGTTTCGTTGGAAAAACCGGCGTACCTTCACCCCCGGCACAGCCGGTTAACAGTAGCGTCAACGCCGCTAATAACCCCGCCGCACCCATCATCCTTTTTTCTATTTTAGCAAACATCATTTTCACTCTGACTTAAAAAGCCTCTGGTTAATCGGTAAGCTACAGCTTATTTTTATCATTACGCAGCAGGCTATCGAGCTCGGCCTCTTTTTCTGCTCGTTCTTCTTTTTCTTTGTCGCTGCCACGGTGGCGATAATCCACCATGTAGTAAATTATGCCCGCCATGCTCACGCACCATGCGACACCGATTGGTATTCCCCAGTCAAACCACGAGCGCTCATAACCGGGGCGCACCCCCCAAAATGGAAAGGTAAGGCCCACAGCCACCAGTAGCAGCACACAAAAGAGCGCAATAAACCAGTACGGGATGCGGTGCTCGGAGGTCTCCATCTTTTCAACCATTTCCCAATCTTCGAGGCCGCGCTTGGCATAGCGCTCCTCTTCATTGGCATAACCCATTTGGTCATCGGCGATCTTGCCCCACTCGACCTCTTGTGTAGGCTTAAGTACCGCTTTATCTTTGGAATCACTCATCACACCCCCCGATCTACTAAATGCTGTACGCGGTAATGCGCACTCCAGCCATCATCTGCCGTTACCCGCACAATAAATGTCGTTAGCCCTTTTGGTAAGCGATTATTGAGTTTCAAATTGACATCTTTACGACCCGCAGTATCAAATGTCAGCTTTGTCTCCTCCAATGAATACATGGATGCCGGCAACCCTTCAACCTCTATCTTTAAGGCCTTCTGCTCATAAAGCTTATTCGCAATATTCACTCGATAATTCGAGACCTGCCCCCCATGCAAGATTTCCGCGCGGTAGACGGTTAATTGGTAAGGCTGGTATGTCCATAACCCCCAACTGAATAGCGCCAAGCCCAGTAAAAATATGGGCGTGATCAAGATCGCGCGCTGTTTGCCACTTGGGAGCTTCACCGCATCAGCGGCACTCAGGTTTTTACGCTGCCCAAACTTCAATCGCAGCAAGCCCTCACCACCCTTTCTTTTATGCAAGGTGTTACACGCCGTGATGCACTCACCGCAGTTGGTGCAGCTATCGTAGGTTCTGGTTTTACGCGGGTCGATACTCACCATGCAAGAGGTGACGCAAAAGTTGCACTTTTCGCATTCGTTCGCGCGTGATTCGTCATACTCAACATGCAGGGTATCGCGGGTCTTAAACAGGTATTGCCATATACGATAAATGCACATATAACGGCACATAAAATGGCGAATCACAGCTAAGTTAACCAGCGCAATAAAGACAAACACTGTGTAGATCCAGTGTAATGAGCCGGCTAGCCGCTCATCCTCCTGAAATGTAATGAACGACCAAACGGCTCCGGGCGGATTAAAATAGAGCATAGGGATCATCGCCAGCAACATCGAAACCAGCAATAGCTTAACGCTGAGCAGCGTCCAATTAACCCATTTATTCTTCGCGCTAGCGAGACGCGCTGACATCTCATTATTCCAGTCGATCACCGCGCGCTTGCCAAGGTGCTTTTCGGTAACACTGTTAGCCCAACTAGAAAAGCTATTTTGCGGACAAGCCCAGCCACAAAAAACGGTGCCCAGCATTGAGTACATAATCACCAGAGAACAAGCAGCCGTGAGCCAAAAGCCAAAGACTAAAAAGAAATCAGCAAACCAGATCTGCCGCCCAAGAATGACAAAACCAGAAGAGACATCAATCCGAAAAACCCCCAGCAGCGGGATCAGGATGAGCAGCACTACAAAGCCGTAACGAGCAAGACGGTTTTTCCAATACAACCCTTGCTGCGGAACACTCGGCTGTGCTCCTGTCGAAACAACCGGAATTTTACTCAAAACTTCATTAGCACGCATCGTCATATTCCTCGTAGCCGCCAATCTTACCATATGAAGTGATGCCATTTCAGTCCCACAAGCAGCGAAATCTAAGCCGCTTTTGGCAATAGCAAAGGCCTGTCATTTTTACGCCACATTAGACGCCATCTTTTCTAGGGCTTGAGCATATAAGCAGTTGAGTTTTGGTGGGAGATTGGCTATAGTCAGTATTCGGTCTAGCTCTAATGCGGGGACATCAGGCTAGACAAAAATAAGATATTTAGAGGAGAGGGGCTATGATTGAACAAGTTGGTGCAAATATTTTGATTCCGATTGGGATCTTTGTATTCCTGATCGTGGGTGCATATATGGTTTCTGATACTGCATTCAAAGACGTTATCAAACGCCGAGGTGAAGGCCAGTAAGCCTACCGCAGCAACGTCTAATAAGAAATCCGGCAATTGCTGGATTTTTTTTGCCTGAAATTCACCCCACCCGCATTACTTTAGATCACGGCTCAGCGGGCTCACCACCTTAATCTGTTCGCGGTAAATCTGAGCCTGCACCAAATTGCCTGCGCTCAGTTCAAGTCGCCATAGCGCCTTAAGTGCTCGCTCATGATCTGGGCGAATTTTTAGTATTGCCAGCAGCATTTGGCGCTCATCTCGCCCCTGCGCCACCATCTTGGGGGCTGTTGCCCACATTGCATCGGCAAGATCAAATCCAATCCAGCGATCCCTCGGGTTTGCTTCATAAGCAAAACGCATCACACGCTGCGCTTCATTAACATCCCCTTTAAGCGATGCTAACCAACCCCGCACCGCAAGCCCCGTCGCTACATAGCTGCGCTCAAACGCATCGCGCTGCTTGCTTTCCACCTGCAGTGATAGCAGCGCCTCATCCAACGGTGGGCGCTTCTTCAGTAGTGACGCCAGCAGTTGCGGCAAAGCACCTCCATCGCTAAAGCGCAGTTGAGGCAGCGCATATTCCAACTGAGGCGCCCATTCATCTTGCACCACCCCTTGCCCTTCGCTTATCTCGCCCCAAAAGCGCCCAGCCCAAGTCATGCCTCCTTCACCTCCCGTCGCTTTCGCCTGCTGCTCAGCTGTGAGCCGCTGCAAGTTAGACAGAATCGCCGGCAAACCACCCAACTCATCTTTTGGGCCCACTAGCGCGAGCCTAAATCCATCAACAAAAAGTAGCGCCTGCGGGAACGCCTGCTCAAAACTGCGCAGCACAATACTCATCGAGCGTATATCGAATTGATTCAGTGCCAACCACTGAACAAAAAGACCGCCCTCATTTAAGCGCGCCTTGGCACGTTCAAACTGCTGCACCGACAGTAGTGCGCTACGCCCGACGAGATCAGGATGAAACAGATCTCCAATAATTACATCGTAGTGGTTGCTGTCGGCGCGTAAAAAGCGACGGGCATCATCTCGTACAACCTCCATCTGCGCCATGACACCGCCATTGACCGGTGAAAACAGTGTTGTGGCCGCATCAATAGCCCCTTGCGACAGCTCCACGCCCACTCGAGTGAGTGCGGGGTAAGCCAACGAACCAGCCGCCGAGATCCCTGTGCCCACGCCTAAAAACAGCACTGACTCAGGCGAGGGGTGCAGCAATAAAGGCAGGCGTGCCTGATTCATCTGTGCCACTACAGCCGCAGGATCAGAAGAGGCATCCATTCGTTTCAGATCCCCTAGCAGCAGGCGCTGGCCATCGCTACGCTCGACCACATGTGTGATCGAAACGGCATCTTCATGCAGCAATAGGTCAACCGTATCCGCCTGTGTGCGCGGCAATAGGGTGTTTACCGCTGGCAATTTAATGACCGGCACTGCCAGTGCAATCACCAAAATGGCTGCAAGCCAAAATTTTTGTGCTTTTACCCAGACCATGCCGCAACAAAACAGCATCACCGCTGCGAGTATGATCGTGCCGGGCGCGCCCAGTATTGGTAAAAGGATCACGCCCGTTAGAATCGCGCCCAGCGCAGCACCCACTGAGTTTGCACCGTAGAGTTGAGCGCCAATTGATCGGTGCCCTGTCTGCGCTTCGGTCTGATGGCGAGCCGTCAACAGTGGCAACCACGCCCCAAGTGCGAGCGTGACAGGTAGCGTTAATAGCGCCAACGCCATCGACTGTCGCCAGAGTGCATCAGACAGTGATTCATATTGAGCGTGCGCAACCCACTCAGCGAGTGGTGGCAACCCCCAGAGTGTCAGCACTGCAAATAGCGCGGTGAACATCGGTAACAGCTGCAACCACCTTGGCGATGCATCGCGACGCACCAGCGCGCTGCCCAACGCAATGCCCACCAAAAAAATAGCTAGCATGACGGCCATCACATATTCTGTGCGCAGCAAAATCATCCCAAAAAGGCGTGTCCAAGCGACTTGCAGAATTAGTGCTGCGGCTCCAATCCCGGCATAGGCGATTAGGTACCTAGTGGCTAGCCATGAGCTATCTGCACGCTCACCCTCTTTCACGCTCAGTTCTGAACGGGTGCCTCGCGATAACAAAAACACCATCAGTGCAACGGCGAAACCAAGGAGAGCGACAAGACGAATCGAGACTGTCCAGCCAAAAAGGGGCAATAGCCCAAGCGGTAGCAGTGCCCCAAGTGCACCACCTAAGGTGTTGAGCGCATAGACTTTACTGAGTGAAACCGGGCTACCCGTGATCATCGATAGCACCATGGGGAACCCCAGCCCTAGCGCAAAAGCGGGGATGAAAAGCACCAGAAAAACGATGGCACCTTGTAATATATACCACTCTGATAAGCCACCACTAACCGCGGCTGACCCCATCCAAAAATCAAGCGTCTGAAAAAGCTGTGGTGTACACCATGCAAACAGTGCGACTGCAGCTTCAAGAAGCGCTAAAATTAAGAGTGGATTACGTAAGGTGTGCGTGAGGCGCGCACCCAGCAAACTGCCCCCACCTAAGCCTGCCATAAAGGCGGAGATGGTGACAACAATACCAAAGATGCTCACCCCAAACTGAAGCGACAGCATTCGCGCCCACAACACTTCATAGGCAAGCGCTGCCACGCCAGATAAAGCATAGACGAACGCGAGAACCCACATCGATGTTGCGCTTCGTTTTTGAAAGGAATAGAACAAAGTCAGCTCCGCTTATCCTGGATATTAGTCCTCAATCATGGCACTTTTTCAGTGCATATTGAGTCATACAATCCAGCGTTACAGTAGCAGCGGGAGGATACAGCCATCAACCATTTTAGGGATGGCTCAATTAGAAAATCTTATAGGGTAAAAACCAGACAATAGCAGTCACGGCATGAACGAGCGAAAGAGTAACCGTGAAGCCTGCACAGATCATATGTGGCACAAACAGCTGCTTGCCAAATAGCGCCATCTGCAGACCAATGATGGCTGTAGCAATAATCAGAATCAGAAGTGCGAGCCCCATATAAAACAGGATTAGATGTTTCTGATCATCGTCAATCGCCACCGCTTCACCGTCCACCAGCTCCTTCTCGATAAAAGGCGCGAGTACGGCATGCGCGTCGTTTCTATCTGGCGTGGCTTCTGTTGCAGAGACAGTGGCGCTAAAACTCGATAGTAATACAGAAGCGAGCAGAACAAACAGCATTGGAATTCGTAATATTGCCCTCATCAATCTGTCGACTCATTTTTATCCGCCACGGGTGCTGCTGGCGTTTTACTTTTCACCTTCTTTTTCTCTAGCTCAACGGCTGGGCGGCCTGCAAATTTCCAATAGAGAACCGCCATGAGTACCGCAGGAATCAACACCATGGGCAGCAAAAAAAGGAAGATCATCCACGGCGTGTCGATCGTAACATGCAGCCAACGATAACTGTCCGCTGCCGCAAAGGCAGCCATGGGTAGCGCTGCGAATGTAGCGAATAGTGAGATTGGAATCAGGCGTTTCATATTATGACCTATTATTTAAGGTGTCTTGGCACATCGAAAGCCAAAGAAATCAGAAGCAAAATTTGGCCACGCATAATTACGGTGATATGTTGCAGTTGAAAAGGGATCACTCTTCCAAGAACCACCACGCGTTACTTTGTAGCGCTCATTTGTCTCTATAAACTCGGCCATCTTCATCGCTTTATTGACCCCTTCTCTTGGCTCAGCAGCTCTTCTTGCGGTGAATATCTCCGCGGGTGCTTCGCTTCCCATGTAGGCAGTGAAGTCATCGGCTGTCCATTCGCTCACATTCCCAGCCATATCCATTACGCCATAAGGGCTAGCGCCTTCTGGGTAAGCATTATAGGGCGTGGTACTTCCAACGTTATAATAGGTATTTAAGCGCTCGGGATCCATCACATTGCCCCACGGCCAACGTCGACCATCAGTGCCACGAGCTGCTTTTTCCCACTCAGCCTCGGTGGGAAGACGCTTGCCTGCCCATTCGGCATAGTCAGTCGCATTGTTCCATGAGACCATCGTTACTGGGTGCAGCTCTTTTCCTTCAGCGATCTTGCCATCTTTCCAGTCCAGTGGCGGGCGATGCGCTGTGGCTGCCACAAAACGCGCATACTGTGCGTTTGTGATGGGGTATTTATCAATCATATAAGCATCGGTATGAATTTTGTTTTGGGGGCGATTATAAACATTACCCTGTTTTCTATCCGAACCCATCAAAAACTCGCCAGCAGGGATAGAGACCATTTCGTCCAGCTCTGCCCACTGTTCTGGTGTTAACAACGCTTCAGCCTCTTCTACTGTGTAACTTCCTTGTTGTTCATCACCAAATTCAAAGTCAACCTGCCGGAATAGTTCTTCACCGGCGGCACGAATATGCTCATGTTCAAGCGCAAGATCAATACCAGCTTTATCGCGCATATCATGCATGCGGTTTGAGCCAAGTTCCAGCACATGGATTGTTCCGCCAAGCAGCGCCAAAACAATACAAGTCACAAATGTTGCGCCAATATAGCGTTTACGGATAAGGCGCTGCTCTGCACTCAATTGCGCTTGATTTTTTAGTTTATTCATAATCGCTAGGTATCTTATGTCATCATCAAGAAAAAACAATTACACTTTTTCTGATGTTTCATTCTGTTTTTTTTGATAGCGTTTGTGGAATTTTGATTTGGCTGAACGCCCATAGACTTTCTTGTTAATAATTTCACCTATCACACCACCAATGGCGGCAGCTTCAACGGCAAGGATCACAACAAGTATCCAATAACCAATGGGAAGCAGCGTGACTCCGTCTGGCAAATCTAAGCGGTGGTCGTAAATTAAGTTGTACTCATACACTCTCACAATGATCGGAGAGAAATAAGCCAAAATTTTTCCGCCTAGGCCAAAGATTAGCGACACAACCATGCCTGCAACAAACGGTACAAAGAACAACGTAACAACCCACATTGGGCTAAATGTTTGTACACCGTAGAATAGCTCTAGACTAACGCCCATCAGCCGGTCACCCGCCAAATTGACACCTGCGCCAACGAGTACCGCGAATAGCCCCCACATCGCATGTTTGGGGGTTATTCTGAAAATAGATGTAAATGACATAGTGCTATCTACTCAGGTTGGTATTCTTCGCCGGTACGTTTTTCATATGCTTCTTTCCGCGTCTCTTCTAAATACCAGTCTTCTACCTTCAAACTAGCTAAATATGCGGCTAATATTCTACGCTCTTCTTCTGGTAGATGAGCCATCGAAGGCATCTTAAAACGAGCCTTTAGCCGAGTAGGTATGATCTCTTGGGGATTTTCTGCAGAAAGATAATCATAAAGCCACTCCTCAGTCCTCAGCGAACCTATCCCATCTAATGATGGCGATGGTACATTCTGAGTTAAGTTGTTAAGGAAAAATAGCTTATGACACTCTTTACAAGAGTGCTCCCTTATCAACAGACCCGCTTTACTACTCAGCTCTGTAGAGGCCGTTGAGTAGTAAGGAATACCAGGGTCTTCCTCAGTAATGTTTGCTACATTCCAGCCTTGATAGATAATAGACACCACTGCAATCAGCCCGATCAGGACAAAAATTAACTTCTCACCTTTTTTCATTGTTTTTTGCTTGCTTCATCTCTGCGCGTTTTTTCAAAACATCTTCACGCAGTTTTTCTTGCTTTGCCAGCACTTCTTGGCTCTTTTTAAAGTCTTCTTCCGACATTTTATCTCTATCATCATCATCAAAGACGACATATTTAATGTCTTCATCAAACTGGTTGTTTTTAAAGCCCCAGCGCAGTAGGAATGCAGCGCCAATCAATATGCCCGCTGCTGCTACCATCCATAAATAGATCGTCCACCCATCAGGTAACGATTGTACATATTCTTTCACATTCCACCTCTACAGTAAGAAACCTTCGATTAGCTGTAACCAGCCCATACCGATGGCAATAAATATGCCTGATATAATCGCACCAAACATCACCTTCTCCCCCGTCTTTAGCTTATTTTTATTGTCCCGCCCTCTTGGCAAATAGAAATATATGATGGCCGAAAAGAAGATCAGCGAAATCACTAAAAATATAAAGATACCCACGCTGAATGTTTGGGAGCGTAGCCCTTCTATGCTCATGTCAATCCCAAGCAGCCGATTATCGGCAACTTGACTCGTGGTAATCAGCGCCCCACTAAAATAGATCCATAATTCCATTAAAAGTGGGCTACTACTTATTAACTCAAGAAGCATCATATTCAGGTAAATTTCCGATCAACTAACAGGCTGTTCACATTATTACAGGATGATATGAACAGTACCAGACTAAAGAACTAAGATTATATATTAATGCTAAATGGCTGTCGCTTAAAAAAAAACCGCCCTGATGGACGGTTTTTATTGGGTTAAGTTATCAACCTAGTTGAAAACGTCATCCGCACCTTCTGAAGCATTATCTCTATGCTCTTTCCAGTAGCTATCTACAAAGAATATTCCATAGAGTGCTGGTAGAAGTACTACAATGACAATAATAGTTCCAAACACTGTAGGTCCATGATCAATATCTAACATAAAATTCTCCTACTGAATTACTTGGCATTCGACATGTCAGGCTTACGGCTGAAATGTGGAAGACGCTTACAGACAAAAAAGGAAAAGAGAAGGAAGTAGGTCACGTAGAAAACATCAATGGTGTACCCCTTATCCCACCAAGGCTGCTTTCTTTCAGGTGATCCATCTGCCGTCGGATTACCTTCAAAGTTTGCAAGCACGATGGTGTCTGCTAATACAGTGTAGTAATCCAGCGGGTACTTACCCGATGCCTGAGCTTCTTTGATTTCAGGTGCGATGTTCAGAAGGTCATCCCATGTGATTGGGTGACGTTCTAATGCCGCTTTTACACGTCCATCAGCACGCTGGTATGCGATCTCATCAATTTTTTCCATTCTTGCAGCCGGATCTTCGATTGCCAAAATTTCAGGTGAATCCATCAGTGCAACATGCTCAAGATAGTCACTTGCAATAGGACGCTGCCCCCAAATTGGCATTGTGATCATAAACGCCGTCAGAATGATGAGTCCCATCAGAAACGTCAGCGGGAATG
>JALSHQ010000353.1 GCA_026982145.1 Gammaproteobacteria bacterium
ATTATTGAGTATTTATGGACTTTAATGACCTCTAATTTTTCTGTTTTTGTAGTTGACTGGCGCTTAAATTAACTCTAACCTTCTTCGTGTAACACAAGATGTTGTGTTTTACTTTTCTTTAAACATTGTTTTGCGAGTTGAGCGCTTGATGGGGGCTTGATGAGCTTGGTTGTGCGGAACGGATAAAGTAAATCCATGGAAATAAAACCAATAAAAACAGGAGAGAGCCATCTAATGAAAAGCGCGCACCTTCGAGTCGTCTCCACTGCCGCATCTGAGATTCCCTTTCAGCTTGCATCGCTCGATATTTGGGATAAAAAATATTGCCTCAAAAACAAAGAGGGCGAGGCGGTTGATCAGTCGATTGACGATACCTATCAGCGTGTTGCGCAAGCACTGGCGGATGTTGAAGAGACGCAGGAGAAGCGTGACCATTGGCATGATGAGTTTCTCTGGGCGCTGCGCCACGGGGCAATTCCTGCTGGGCGTATCGTCTCCAACGCTGGTGCGCTGGCGCACAAACCCGCCACCTCAACCATTAACTGTACCGTCTCCGGCATCATCGGAGATTCAATGGATGACATTCTAGGCAAGGTTCATGAAGCGGGTTTAACGCTGAAGGCGGGTTGCGGCATCGGCTATGAATTTTCGACACTGCGCCCGAAGGGGGGGTATGTGTCGGGTGCGGGTGCCTACACTTCGGGGCCGATGTCGTTTATGGATATCTATGACAAGATGTGTTTTACCGTCTCCAGTGCCGGTGGGCGCCGCGGGGCGCAGATGGGTACCTTTGATATTGGCCATCCTGATGTGCTCGATTTTATCAAGGCGAAACGTGAAGATGGCCGTCTGCGCCAGTTCAACCTCTCGCTATTGATCACCAAAGAGTTTATGGAAGCCGTGGTGGCAGATGCCGACTGGAAGCTCGCTTTTCCGGCAAAGCAGAAAGAGGTCGAGAGCGGTGAAATCGACCTAAAAGATGCCAGCCAGGTGGTGTGGCGTGAGTGGCCGTTGAAAGCGGGTTATATCGAGAATGTTGAAGGGCTGATCGCCTGCCGTGTCAGCAAAACGATCCGCGCGCGCCGCCTGTGGGATGTGATCATGTCTTCGACCTATGATTATGCCGAGCCGGGTTTCATCCTGATCGACAAGGTCAATGAGATGAACAATAACTGGTTCTGCGAGAATATCCGTGCCACCAATCCGTGTGGTGAGCAGCCGCTGCCCGCTTACGGTTCGTGCCTGCTGGGTTCGATCAACCTGACCCGCTTTGTGCGCAAGCCGTTTACTGAAGAGGCGAGCTTCGACTGGGATGAGTACAGCAAAACCGTCAGTGTCTTTACCCGCATGCTGGATAACGTGGTTGAGATCAACGGCCTGCCGCTAGAGCAGCAGCGCAGAGAGATCGAAGGGAAGCGTCGTCACGGCATGGGTTATCTGGGGCTGGGTTCTACGATGACGATGATGGGGATGCAGTACGGCGACGATAAATCACTGGCGTTCACCGAAGAGGTGACCCGCAAGATGGCGCTGGTTGGCTGGCAGGCGGCGCTTGATCTCGCAAAAGAGAAGGGCGCAGCGCCCGTGTTGCAGCAAGATTTCACTGTCACCGCCGAGATGCTACGCAAGCGCCCAGAGATGGTTGAAGATGGCTATGCTGTGGGTGATGTGATCAAAGGCAAGGTGTTGCATGCAAAGTATAGCCGCTATATGCAGCAGATCGCGCAGCAAGATCCGGCGTTGGTGGCGGCGCTGGCTGAGGTGGGGGCGCGTTTTACTCATCACAGCTCGATCGCGCCGACCGGCACCATCTCGCTTTCACTGGCCAATAACGCTAGCAACGGCATCGAGCCAAGTTTTGCGCACCAATATTCGCGCAATGTGATTCGCGAAGGGAAAAAGAGCAAAGAGAAGGTCGATGTCTTTTCATTTGAGCTGCTCGCCTATCGTGAGCTGGTCAATGGTGATGCGGTGGCGGATGCGAGCGATGGCGCGAATCAACTGCCGGACTACTTTATTACCGCCGATGACATCACTCCAAAATCACACGTCGATGTGCAGGCGGCGGCGCAGCGCTGGATCGACTCCTCGATCTCCAAAACCGCTAACGTGCCGAGTGACTACGATTATGAAGCATTCAAAGATATCTATCTCTACGCCTATGAGCAGGGTCTGAAGGGGTGTACCACCTTCCGTTTTAACCCCGAGGCGTTCCAAGGGGTGCTGGTGAAAGAGAAAGACTTGGAAAACACCACCTACCGTTTCACCCTAGAGGATGGCTCCGTGGTTGAGGTGAAGGGTAACGAAGATATTGAATATGACGGAGAAGTGCACAGCGCAGCGAATCTCTATGACGCGCTCAAAGAGGGCTATTACGGCAAGTTTTAAGCGATGTTCCGTTCACCTCTGAAATCCATTCTCAGGGGGAATCTGAACGATAACTTGCCCATTTCCACGATGCTGAATCGTTGCATTCTGGACAATGAAATAGCGCACATACGTATAAAAACCGGGGAGAAACAGGAACATGGCCACTAAAATTAGTAAAAAAATCGTCAACTACGGTGTGGTGAGCGAAGAAGAGAAGGCGTTGCCAGCAGCAGAAGCACCGAGCAGCGCAGCGCAAGAGGCACTCACCTCCAACGTGATCCACATGCATGAGAAATTAGAGCGCCCCGAGATGCTGCTGGGTTCGACTTATAAAGTGAAAACACCACTTACCGAGCATGCACTCTATGTCACGATCAACGATGTGGTGCTCAATCAGGATACTGAGCATGAGCTGCGCCGCCCGTTTGAGGTCTTTATCAACTCAAAAAATATGGATCACTTTCAGTGGATTGTGGCGCTGACGCGCATCATCTCAGCCGTTTTTAGAAAGGGGGGCGATGTGACCTTTCTGGTTGAAGAGTTGCGTTCTGTTTTTGACCCTCGCGGTGGCTACTTTAAGCGCGGCGGAAAATTTATGCCATCGCTGGTGGCGGAGATTGGTGAGGTGATTGATCAGCACCTGCGCTTCATCGGTATGATTAAGGATGAAGGGCTGGATGACCATCAAAAGCGTTTTCTTGATGAGAAGCGTGAACAGTTTGATGGTGCGGGCAAGCAAGAAGTGGCTGATAGTTCATTTCCTGCGGGCGCACAGCTTTGCCATAAATGCAGCACCAAGGCGATGATCAAGATGGACGGCTGCATGACCTGTCTAAACTGCGGCGACTCTAAATGTGGCTAATGGCCTCAAGCGTACGATGGGCCATTTTAACGGGTCAATGATTTGGCAAAACAAAATAACCATCAATAACTTGTTAATCTAATAAGGGTTAATGGCTGGATAAGCGTTTCTGGAATCGTTATAATCAACCTTGCTAGGGAAGCCAGTGTCGGCAAGCATTAGAAGTGCTTACTATCTGAAACTGAGGGTGATTGAGATGTCTATTCAGCAAAAACCGGTGGTGGGTTCATGGTATGTCAATTTAACGGGGCAGCTATTGAAAGTTCGGGCGGTGAGTTATTCCGCCTCGATGCTCTCTAAAGTGGTCGTTGAATATCTTGGTGGCAGACGGCTCATCGTCAGTGCCGAGCAGTGGGCGCTGCTGGATCTGGAGGTTAATCTCGAAAAGGCGGCTCGCCGTAGTCAGGTAGAAGAACAGCAACGCTGAGCAGCAGCCCCTCTTTTTCAATACTTTTCGCTTATTGGGTCGGGCAATCCCTAGCCCCCTGACGATTCCCCATCTTTCAATTCCTCCACACACTGCCTAAGCCCCGCTTCAAGCGTTGGGTAATGTAATGTGATGCCTAATTCGGTGGCCAAGCGGCGACTGTCGATCCGTTTTGACTCTTTCAGATAACTCAACATTGCTGGGCTGAGCTGCGCTTGCGCTTCTCTCCAGCTGATCTCGGGTGCGGGTGGGAGGTTAAACGTTTCAGCCACCGCTTGGAAATATTGCGAGATAGAGCCGGGGTTGCCATCGCTCACATTAAAAATAGCCAGAGGCTGGGTGGTGTTGAGGGCGGCTGCAATGCAGATGCGAGCCAGATCTTCGGCATGAATGCGATTGGAGCAGGGCGCGATTGATAAGGCTAACACAGGTTGGCCGGCTTTGAGTTGCCGAAAAGGGAGGCGATTGGCGCGGTAAATGCCCGCAACTCTGAGGATGGAAATGGCGGTTGCAGGTTGTTGGCACTGAAATTCAAGCAGTTGCCGCTCGGCATCTAAGCGGCGCCTTCCGCGGGCATTGGCCGGTTGAGGTGCGGTGTGTTCATCAATCCAGTCGCCTTTTGAGTCGGCATAGACCGCGGTAGTGCTGATGTAGACAATGCGCGCGGGTTGGGTTGACTTGGCAGCAAGGCTGCGCAGAAAGTGCGTCATTCGCAGGTCATGCTCACCTGCGGTAGTGGGGGGCGCAAAATAGAAGAGCAAGCTTGCGGGGGTGATGGGCGGAAGCGTCAAATTGGGTTGATCCAGATCGCGACACACCGCTTCAAACCCTTGTGTCATTAATTGTTCGGCACTTTCATTTGAGCGGACAACGGCCGTGACGCTGTAGCCAAGTTGTTGCAAGCGTGTGCCAACGCGGAGACCAATATCACCGCAACCAATAATAGTGGCATTTAACATGGGGTTTTCCTTGGGTGGAAAATAAAGCACAATGTGCGGCTATTCATTTTATCGGGGTAGTTTAATGGGTTTTAAAATTGTTATCAGCCCGGCTGGCAAGCGGTTTGAAGCTGAAGAGGGCGAGAGCATTCTTGATGCTGCGCTGCGCAATGGGGTGAGCCTTTCATACGGCTGCCGCAATGCGGTGTGCGGTGCCTGCAAGGGGAAGTTGCTGTCCGGTGAGGTCAGCTATGAAGACCTTGAACCCGTAGCGCTCACCGAGGCCGAAAAAGCAGCGGGCATGGTGCTGTTTTGCGGTGCGGAGCCGCGCAGTGATCTTACCATTGCGGTGGATGAAGTCGGCTCATCCGAAGAGATCATCGTTGAGCAATACCCGGTGCGGGTGGCGAAGCTGGATAAACTGGCGCCGGATGTGATGCGAGTCTACCTTAAACTACCCGAGGCGAGCCGGATGCAGTTTCTGGCAGGGCAGTACATCGACATTTTGTTGAGTGACGGCCGTCGTCGTAGTTTTTCATTGGCCAATGCACCGCATGATGATGCGTTGATTGAACTGCATATTCGCTATATCGAGGGGGGTGAGTTCACCAAGCATGTCTTCGGCGATATGCCTGAAAAAGAGATGTTGCGTATTGAAGGGCCACTGGGTGGCTTTTATCTGAGAGAGCACTCCCCTCGCCCCATCATTTTTGTCGCGGGCGGCACGGGTTTTGCGCCGATAAAAGGGATCATCGAGCATGCGTTAGCTGAAAATATTGAGCGCCCGATGTACCTCTACTGGGGGGCGCGTGCCAAGGTTGATCTCTACCTAAATGAGATGCCCAAGGAGTGGGCTGCGCGTGGTGTGGTGAATTATATCCCGGTGCTGTCAGATGCTAAAGCATCAGATCAGTGGCAGGGGCGTGAAGGGTATGTGCATCAGGCCGTACTGGACGACTTTCCCGATTTAAGTGGGTACGATATCTATGTGGGCGGGCCGCCGGTGATGGTCTCTGCAGCGCGTGATGCGTTTGCTGCGCAAGGGATGATGGAGGAAAACTTCTTTTACGATGCGTTTGAGTTCGCAAAAGACTCAGCTGCGTCAGAGGCCTGATCGCAGCTGAGTTTTGTGGTTACGCTTGTTGGGGTTGCGCTGCCAGCAAAACGCCACTGCGGCTTTCAATGACTTCACTGCTGCTGGTCGGCAGTGCTATCTGATGCGCTTGCGCTGGCAATGCCACGCTCATTGACAGCCCTGCGCGGTAGTACTCAATTGCCTTTTCTTGTTCCCCGGTCTTTTCCATGAGTGCTGCCAACTCTTTGCAGGTTTCGGGTTGTGGATCCGCTTGCATGCTGGCTTCAAGATAGCTACGTGCATTATTGAGGTCGCCATTGCGCAGCGCGAGACGCCCAAGGGTTAAAAGCAGCACAGGATTTGTGCGCTGCTTGCGTAGAAGCTTTTCGGCATTTTTATATTGGCGACCTAAGTTGTTACCTTTAATAATGCCGTAGAGATAACAGAGCTCATCACTCCAGTTATTGTTGAGTACTTGGAAGATCATCTCTTCACTCTGATGCCCAGCATTGTGACCCACGAGTGCATGGCTGTACTCAAGCAGCACACTTTCTTGTTTCCTGATGCGTCGCGGGGTGCGGTGCCAAGTTTCATTGAGCAGCCCTACATCATGTGCAGCACACTTGAGCAGCTCTGCATAAGCCATGTACTCAAGGCGATCGAGGTCGAAATCGGTTAATACATGGTTTTTACGCAGTGCAGGCAGGATGTCGATGAGCTTGTTCCACTCACCCATCTTGGTATAAAGCTTGGCAAGGAGTTTAAGGATGGTCTCATTTTTAGGTGCAAACTGGCGCAGTAATTTAAGGCTCTCAGCCGCTTCGCCTAATTGACCATTGCTCATCAACAGTTCAGCTTGTGTCAGAGACACTGCGATGCTGTCACGTGGTTCAAGCTGACGAGCCATCTTCAGGTAGTGGTCACGTCGATCCTTAGCTCCCTGTTTCTGTGCCGCACGCGCAGCCCCCAGATAATTAAGCACGGGCAGATCGCCTGCCTGAGCATTTTGAGCCAAGCGCTCTTCCGCTTTTTTCCAATTGCCTTCAGCGAGGTGGATCATGCCCTGTGCGCAGGTCATGCGCGCCTTACTCTCTTTGCGCTTGCTGTTCCACGAGAGCAGCGCTAGTGGCGATTTAAGCGTATTGCCCAGCAGCTTGGTTGTGTAATAAAGGATGATATAGGTGACGATGCCTACCGATAGGACAAGCACAAGGCTCGCCTCCATTGTCCAGTTGCCGTAGTTGACCATGATGTAACCTGGGTCATCTTTCGCATATAGCGCGATGGCGACGGAAGCCAGAAGGGCGATGATGGCGGTGATTAATAGTTTCATAAGTGTCACTCCACTACTAGTGAATTGCGGCGTCGTGAGAGACGCTTGTTGATGATGTAAGTGCCAATGCTAGGTTTGAATGGCGATTGATGCTCATTGCAGATACCTTCAGTGATTTGCTGGCGATGAATGCTTGTAATGCGCTAAGCGAGCCGGAAATATCAGGCAGTGCTGTGTCAATTTTGACCTGTTGTAGTTTACCAAGTGCATCAAGCAGTTTGCTGCCCTCAGTCGAATTGACATCGTAAAACCGAGCGAGCCACTCACTGGCGATATTCAGGTTTTCATGAAAGGCTGTGTTATCTGCGCGCAATAGCGCCAAGCGAGCAGACTCAATCTTGAGCTGAAAATTTTGCGTAAGATAGGCGTGCTTTTCAGGTGTTAGTGGTGCCATTGCGGGGTCTTGGCTATTGCGTACGGTGACCAGTGGCTTAAGCGCAGTCCAGACCTCATCGACAAGTACCTCCCACTGATGGCGTTCACTGTCAGCACTTTTTCCACTGACAGACGTCGCTTCAATGGGCTTAGCCAGTGGGAGGCGCTCAACGCTGCTGCCTGCGGTTGTGAGTGTCTGGGCTATTGCAGGAATGTCTAGTTTGGGTGTGGCGCTCAGTGCTTCGATTTCACTGGCGATCATCTGCTGGATCTCAGCCAGACTAGGAAGGTTGAGCTCAGCCAGCTGTTTGGCAGCTGCATTGAGCGCAGTTAATGCGGCTTCCACGTCATGCTCAAGATTAAGGCGGCTATTGGCGATGTGCAGCAGATACTCTACTTCTGCCACTACCCAGGCGGACATGCTCTCTTTCTCTGCTTCGGCTTGCACCTCAGATTTGAGCGTTGAAAGCCCTTCACTTAGTGCATTAACATTATCCTGAAGCGACTGTTGTTGTTCTTTGAGTGAGCCGTGCAGGCTCTGCACACCCTGAATTTTTTCATCTAAATTGGCGTTGATGTTGCCTAGGCCGCTTTGGTGGGCATTTTCTAATGTGGCTACGTTACCTTTAATCTCACCAAAGCCGCTTCGCAGTGATGTTAGCTCACCGTTCAGGCGATCAATTTCGCTTTGAAGTGCATTGATGGTCGATTGCACCGCGCCAATGTCTGACTGAACGGCGCCCACTGATGCGATCGTTGGCTTGAGCGCGCTGCTGATGGATGACTCGATCTGTACATTTTGGTCAGTCAGGAGCAAGTTTAGTTTGTTGCTCTCTTCCCAGTTTTTATAACCGAACCCTATCGCCCCCAGTGCTGTGACAAGGGCAACGACAGCAATAGCGCCACCACCACTTTTTTGCTGCGGAGCCGCTGCTGGTTGCTTTGAGACGGCCACCGCCTTATTTTCTGGCGCTTGTTTGCGCGCGCCTTTTGTTGTTGGTTGCGATTTTTGTTTATCGCCCATGTTCATCCCCCCGCTGAATTCCCCTCCGGAACCGGCCAGCATACCACTGTTCTACGCAATTTAGTAAACCCTCATCGCTGGCCTCGCCAGCCACCACAGGTGGGTGGCTGAACCCTAATGTTTTGGCAAGCTGGGCGGTTCGCTCGCTGATAACCGCCAGTGCCGTATTGAGTAGCCACGCGCGTTCATTTGCGGTCGCCATCTCAAATAGATTTTGTAGCCCCTCATTGCTGGTGACAATGAATAGGTCGATACTACCGGATTTTCCCGCCTGCTGTATATTCCTGAGTCCTTCATTTGGTTTTTTTCGTTGGTAGAGGTCAATGGTCTCGACGGATGCGCCGCGCTGCTGCAGCGTCTCGGCAAGCAGGGGGCGCCCGCCTTCGCCTTTTAAAATCACCACCTGTTGGCCTGAGAGGGCGTTCATGGCGTGGCTGGAGAGCAGTGACTCGCTGTTAAACCCTTGGTCAGGAACGATATTGACATTAATACGATGCGCCTTGAGTGCGCTGGCGGTGCGCTTCCCAATGGCGGCAACGGTGATCTCTGAGGGCCAGTTGAATGAAGCTGGTGCGATTCGGAACAGCCACTCGACGGCATTAACGCTCGTAAAGATGGCAAGGCTAAATTTTTTGAGCTGGCTCAATTTATTTTGAGCTATCTGAGGATTTGTCGGGGTGACGATCTCAATGACTGGCAGGCGGATGGCCGTGCCACCCGCCTGTTCAATCAGTTGGCACAGGTGCTCAGCTTGGTGTGCGGGTCGTGTGACGACGACCCGCAGCCGATCCAGCCGCCTTTGTGGGCTAGCGGTTGGCATAGACCTCTTTGAGGATTCTGTCTGCACCGCGTGAGAGCAGATCCTCAGCGAGCTCGATGCCCATTTTTTCAGCCTCATCCACGGTGCCGTTGACCTCACCGCGAATCATCTCGCGGCCGTCCGGGGAGCCGACCAGTGCGCGTAGGCGCAGTTTGTGGCCGTCAATCTCAGCAAAACCGCCGATTGGCACTTGGCAGCCCCCTTCGAGACGGTGGTTCAGGGCGCGTTCGGCAGCGACACGAATATGGGTCGCCTCATCGTCGAGTATTTTAATGATGTCGTTCACGCGCGGGTCATTCACGCGGCACTCAATGCCGACCGCCCCCTGACCAATCGCAGGCAGGCAGGTGTCGGTAGCGATCTTGCCGGCGATACGGTCAGTTAACTTCAGCCGCATCAGCCCGGCGGCGGCGAGGATGATCGCATCATACTGCCCTTCATCGAGCTTTCTCAGGCGGGTGCCAACGTTACCGCGCAGGCTGATCACTTCAAGATCCGGGCGCAGGGCGCTGAGCTGGCACTGGCGACGCAGGCTGGAGGTGCCGAGTTTTGCCCCTTGAGGCAGCGCTTCAAATGATGTGTATTTGTTGGAGACAAAGGCGTCCCGCGGGTCTTCACGTTCCAGAATCACTGGCAGGTGCAGCCCCTCGGGCAGTTCTACCGGCACATCTTTCATTGAATGGACGGCGATATCCGCGCGGCCATCCATCAACCCCTGCTCTAACTCTTTAACGAACAGCCCCTTGCCGCCAATCTTGGCCAGCGGGCTGTCGAGGATGATATCCCCTTGGGTGTTCATCTTAAGCAGCTCAACCTCAAGCCCCGGATGCGCCTCAAGCAGGCGGCGTTGCACGTGTTCCGCCTGCCATAGGGCAAGCGGGCTTTGGCGGGTGGCGATTACGATTCGATTGTTGGACATTAATTAAAGAGTTCCCGTGTTCTAGATCTGTATCTATATTAATAGAGATGGTTAAATTCCGCGAGGGCGTCATGCTACGGCTTGCGCTGGCGGGAGGCAAGCGCATTATGAATGACACAAGGGTGAGGTTAGCGGTGCTGGCCGAGCTGTTTCAGCAGGTTTTTGGTTTCGCTCAAGTGGCGGCGGCTGATGGCCAGCGGCTCATCGCAACCGCGCAATAGAAGTTGCGGGTGGCCGCTCTCATCTTTGCCGATGCCGAGCAGATGTTTCTTGAATATCAGGGTGTTACGGTGAATTCTCAGGGTGAGTGGGGCAAACTCCTGCGCCAGCGATTTGAGGGGCTCTTCGATCAACACCTCGCCGTTTTGATGGCGTACAGTGACATACTTATGGTCGGCGCGAAAATAGAGCACCTCTTCAATGGGGATGAGTTGAACCGTCTCACGCACACGGGCGCTGATGTGAGTGCGCATCGCGGCGGGTTCATCAGTGAGCCGTAGCGATTGCAGTTGGGCGCGATTAAGCTGTTGCGCTTTCTGCAGCGCATCGAGCAGGCGCGGTTTGCGGATCGGCTTAAGCAGATAATCGACCGCGTGTGCTTCAAAGGCCGCCAGTGCATGGTCGCCGTACGCGGTGGTAAAGATCACCGCCGGTGGCTGCTCAAGGTTGGCGAGGTGCAGTGCTGCTTCGATGCCGTCCATCTCGGGCATGCGAATATCGAGCAGCACGACGTCGGGTTTTAGGCGTTCGCACTGCCGCAGCGTCTCTGTGCCGTTGGCGGCTTCGCCGACCACTTCACCTTGATCAAATTCAGTAATCAGGCTGAGCAGTCGCTCGCGTGCCAGCGGTTCATCATCGGTGATCAAAATTTTCATGGCACGGCGCTGCTCAGAGGAATGCGAATGGCGACGAAATACTGTTCGTTGACCGTCTCAATGGTTAAGGAGGCATCATGGCCGTAGGCGGCCTTGAGTCGCTCACGGATATTCTCGAGCGCCATGTGGTTGCCACTGCGCCGATTTGCACGCACTTTAGGCGCGGGATTACGAATCATAAATTCAATCGCGCCATGGCAATGTTGGCTGCTGATCTCAATGGTACCGGGCTGCTGGCGTGGTTCGAT
>JALSHQ010000354.1 GCA_026982145.1 Gammaproteobacteria bacterium
CTGCGATCCGTTTCAAGGTTGAGGGCGACCCGCTGGTCGAACAGATCGACGCACTGCTGCCACAGACCCAATGCGGCCAGTGTGGCTTTCCCGGCTGCCGCCCCTACGCTGAAGCGATTGCAAATGAAACGGTCGAGATTAACCAGTGCCCACCCGGTGGAGAGACAACGATTCACGCGCTGGCCGACCTGCTAGATCGAGAGCCACTGCCACTTAACCCAGAAAATGGCGTGGAGGCGATAAAAACTGTCGCCTTCATTGACGAGCAAATCTGCATCGGCTGCACGCTTTGCATTCAGGCATGCCCAGTCGATGCCATTCTGGGTGCTGCCAAACAGATGCACACGGTGATTGAGTCGGAATGTACCGGTTGCGACCTATGCCTCCCCCCTTGCCCGGTCGACTGCATTGAGATGGTCGAAATAAAACAGGACATGCTCACTTGGAAATGGCCTTATCCAGAAGCGCAATCCATTGAGAAGGGGCATGCATCCGCATGAGCAGCCAACCCATGAAACTCTGGAGCTTCCACGGCGGCGTTCACCCAGAACAGAATAAGTTGCAATCAACGACAGAACCGTCGTCACAGGCGCAGCTGCCTGCAAAACTGATACTGCCCCTGCACCAGCACATCGGCTCTGCGGCTGAAGCGGCGGTTGAGGTTGGTGAGCGCGTGCTAAAGGGGCAGAAAATTGCGAATGCCAGTGGCTACATCAGCGCACCGATACATGCGCCGACTTCAGGAAAAATTATCGACATCGGCGAATACCCGATCCCGCACCCCTCTGGCCTAAGCGCGCTATCGATCGTGATCGAAACCGATGGCCTCGACGAGTGGATTGAATATATCCCAGAGCAGGACTACACCGAAATCAACCCTAGCCACCTGCGCAACATCATCCGTGAAGCGGGCATCGTTGGGCTCGGTGGTGCAGGCTTTCCATCCTTTATTAAGCTCAACCCCGGTTCGCAAACCAAGGTTAAAACGCTCATCCTTAATGGCGTCGAGTGCGAACCCTATATCACTTGTGACGATATGTTGATGCGCGAAGAGCCGCACACCATCATCGAAGGGCTGCATATCATGCGCCATGCGCTGCAAGCAGAAGAGTGTGTGATCGCTATCGAAGATAACAAACCGCAGGCTTATGAAGCCATCTGCAAAGCAGCAGCGGGCATCGAAGGCGTCCGTGTTGCACTGGTGCCCACCCGCTACCCACAAGGGAGTGAAAAACAGCTGGTTCAGGTGATCACCGGAAAAGAGGTGCCGAGTAATGGCCTCGCGCTGCATGTTGGCGTGGTGTGCCACAACGTCTCAACCGCTGCAGCCATCTACCGCGCCATTCACCTTGGCCAACCGCTCATCTCCCGCAGGGTGACCATTACTGGCAAAGGCGTTAAGCGCCCACGCAATCTTGAGGTGCTGTTCGGCACACCGATTGAAGCACTACTGCAGCAGTGTGAGGTGGAATCGGATCAGATCGAACGGCTCGTCATGGGGGGGCCGATGATGGGTTTTGCACTGCACGACACCCACCTGCCGGTCATCAAAACCACCAACTGCATCATCGCCGCCACACGTGAAGAACTAGGGGCTGAGCGCCC
>JALSHQ010000355.1 GCA_026982145.1 Gammaproteobacteria bacterium
GATTTCATCGTTGATGTTAAGCGGTTCACCCAGCGCTATCACGCCTCCCCAGCCAGATTTTGTAGCTTCTGATTTTAGTGTGAAAGCATTACCTAGATGATTAAGCGGGCACATTACCCATGCACGGTCAGCACAAAAGAGTGTAAGCATCTCCTGCATGGTGTGATGTAACATGGCATCAAGGCTGGTTGCATGCTGGCTGATGTTATTGAAACGCTGAAAAACTTCGATAATGTCGAGCGAAGACAGCTCGCTGCTGCTATCTGGAATAATGTTAGGCGTCGGCATGGCCGGCACCTAACGACCACGAAAGTGGTGTGGTAAGCCGCTCGTCTTGCAAGTATGCGGCAGCCCTAGGTTGATAAAATGAGCCGATCCTGAATGTGTGTGCTGAGATGTCATTAGAGTAAGTCTGCTTTGTCGGTCTTTAATGGGTTGTATGCGGCTTTCCGGGTGTTTAATGCTGTGATTAAAGTTTTTTTGTTAAACATCTGTATGTTGGCTATTCCAATGTTTTTTATATTGTTATTACACTTCATTAGCGGCGTATCTGGCCTTACCTTGAGTAGGCGTTCTGCATGATTTGGTAGCGGAACCCCCTTAATATGATGAACCTAGGGTCAATTCATTTTGCTTCACCGTGAAAACTTGGTTTATATCAGAAGCGCCTTAACTTAAGGCCTGTATCATTGAATTGATCTGCGCTTTTGACCGCGTCATTATTGTTGCGATGTGCTCTGCATCAAGTCCGAGTCGCTGGAAAGAGGGCAGCGTGGAGTAATCAATATCGCTATAGCGTGATTTCGTGCCGATATGTGACAGCAAGTTGGAAGCTACAACAACGTCTGTCAAATTGGCAGCTCGTGTCGATTTTTGATCAATGATCTCATGCTCATCGGTGGCCTTAATAATATCCTCAGTAAAGCCCCATGTTTCAAGAATGATTTTGCCAATGCCCGCATGCCACAGAATGGTTAGCTGGTCTAACCTCTCTTTATTCTCAAAAAGGGCGGGGTTACTGTCTGCCCTCATGAGAATATAAAACTTCCCAATATCGTGAACGAGCCCTGCGAGCATAGCTTCATCTGGGGTGATGTGGCTTGGCTTATTGGGCAGCACGTAGGCGATGGCCGCGACTTTTAGGCTATGTTTCCACAGCTGTTTTAAATGCAGCCTCAGGTTTTTTGCTTTATCAGGGTTGAAGGTGTTTTTGATGGCGATTGAGACGGCAGTGTTACGTGCAACCTCATATCCTACGCGAGTAATCGCCGACTTGAGCGCCGTGACGGGCTGATGGCTCGGGGCAAAGGCGGCAGAATTAGCCAGTTTGATTAGGCTGGCAGTGACTACCGGCTCTGCGCTAATGACACGACAAACTTTATCCGTCGAGCAGTCAGGATCGCTCAGTACTTTTTTGATTCGCAATGCAACATCTGGCAAGGTGGGGAGGTGGATGCAGTCTTTGCCGAGTTCGTTGCAAAGCTCACGAAAAAACTCAGCTTCGTGGTCTATGGCGCTTTCCAGAGTCTTTTCCATGGTGATTGTGGGTCGTTTTTTTAGTGGACTTGTGTAAGATAACGGCGGTATGGCGCATTACTT
>JALSHQ010000356.1 GCA_026982145.1 Gammaproteobacteria bacterium
ACTGCAATATCGACACCTTTCATCTCTTCGACCGCATTGACGACCAACTTCTTTAACGCTTCAGCTTTCATTACGACTTACCTATTTCACTTAAATATAAATTATGTTTTTTGATGTAAACGTTAACAGCAGCAGGCAACATTTCGCTGACATCTTGTTTTGCTGCGATGGCTGCTTTTACTTGCGTCGAAGAGAGCTCCAGCAGATCAATCGGCTGCAATAAAATGCAGCCCACATCATGCTGTTTCAATTCGGCGACACTCGCCACTTGATGCTGCTGCAGTAGCGATTCAATCTCACCACACGGTAACGTTCTGTTCCCCGGTCGCTGCACGACCAAAAGGTGTGCCAGTGTCATCAGCTGTTGCCAGCGATGCCAGTTCGGCACTGTGACAAAAGCATCCCAACCGATGATCAATACCAGTGGAGTATCACCCTGCTCTTCACGCAGTGAAGCGAGCGTGTCAACCATATACGATGGCCCTTTTCGCTGCACTTCACGCTCATCAATCGAAACCAACGGCCATGCTGCGGTGGCCAACTGCAACATCGCGACACGTGCTTTCGCACTCGCCGCGGGGGGTGCGCGGTGCGCCGGCTCACCGCAAGGCAGCAGCCGCAGCTCATCAAATTCAACGGTAGCGGTTAACGCCTTAACCACTTGCAGGTGACCGTTGTGAACCGGGTCAAAGGTGCCGCCGTAAATACCGATCATCGATCGGCAGGGGAAAGAAAAAAGGGAAAAGGGAAAAGGGGCGTGACGACTACACCCTTTCCCCTTGTATCTTTACCCTTTACCCTAATTCCTAATATGCCCATCACCCAGCACGACATACTTCTGTGAGGTCAAGCCTTCCAACCCCACGGGTCCACGGGCGTGAAATTTATCGGTGCTGATGCCGATTTCGGCTCCGAGGCCGTATTCAAAGCCATCAGCAAAACGGGTGGAAGCGTTAACCATCACCGAGCTTGAGTCGACCTCGCGCATAAAGCGGCGGGCGCGGGTGATGTTTTCCGTCACGATCGACTCTGTGTGGGCAGAGCTATGGTCTTGGATATGATCCATCGCCTCATCGACATCTTTCACAATCTTAATCGACAAAATTGGCGCAAGGTATTCCGTATCCCAATCTTCATCGAGTGCAGCGTTACAGTCGGGGATCAACTTACATGTTGTGGTGCAACCGCGCAGCTCAACCCCCACTTCGCGGTACATCTTCGCCAACTCGGGCAGCAGCCGCTCCGCGATCCCTTCCGCCACCAGTAGGGTCTCCATCGCATTACAGACACCATAGCGGTGAGTTTTGGCGTTGAATGCAATCTGCAGCGCTTTTTCAAGGTCGGCTTCATCATCAACATAGACGTGGCAGATGCCGTCAAGGTGCTTGATCACCGGCACGCGGGCGTCACTGCTGATGCGTTCAATCAGCCCTTTGCCGCCTCGTGGAATGATCACATCCACATATTCAGGCATCGTAATCATCTCACCCACCACCGCGCGATCTGTCGTATCAATCACCTGCACCGCAGCGGTCGGCAAACCGGCCTTATCCAACCCGGCATGAATGCACGCTGCGATCGCTTGGTTCGAATGGATCGCCTCTTTACCGCCGCGCAAAATCGCCGCATTGCCTGACTTCAGGCAAAGCCCAGCGGCATCAGCCGTGACATTAGGGCGCGACTCATAAATGATGCCGGCCACGCCGAGCGGCACCCGCATCCGCCCGACTTGGATGCCACTCGGCAGGTAGTTCATGTCGGTGATATTGCCGACCGGATCGGGCAGCGCAGCGATCTGGCGCAGCCCTTCTGCCATTCCGGCAATGCGCGCAGGGGTCAACGCCAACCGATCTAGCAACGCGGCATCAAGCCCGCTCGCCTTTCCGGCGGCCATATCTTTCGCGTTAGCTTCGAGCAATGCGGGCTGATTCGCTTCAATCGCAGCGGCAATCGCCACCAGCGCGCTGTTCTTTACACCGCTCTCGGCACGCGCCACCAGACGCGACGCCGCGCGTGCGGCGCGACCCACTTCGCCCATGTACTGTTTGATATCACTCATCTCAAAAAACCGCTCTATTTGCCATCATTCCGCTTTCGGCATCGGCTAAAACCGAACCTTAAAATTAGAAAGTGCTGGATTGTTAGACTGCTCCAAAGGGGCGCTCGCGGAATGGCTGCACGCCATAAAAGCGCCCGTTAACTCGCTTTGGTGATCCGTATACCCGCCATCATCAGCCCCAATTGTAACAATTCATCCCACACATTACCCGTGGCCTGTCCTTTTATCATGCGGTCGATCTGCCCTGCACGGTAAAGCAGGTACCACCATTGGCGTGGCGCCCGCCGAAGCCCCTGTTTAATCAATGGCTTACGCTTATCCCAGACCCGCTGGTTGCGCATCACTTGATCAGGGCTAATGCCACGTGAGACCTCGAAGCTCATGTTGGCAAGGGTGCGGATCTCACGCGCGAGCGCCCATAACACCAAAATCGGCTCGACGCCTTCACTGCGCACCCCCCCCAGCATGCGCGCCAGCCGCTCACCATTACCGGCAAGCGCAGTATCGACGAGGCCAAAGATATCGAAACGGGCGCTGTTGGCCACCGCATCCACCACCATTTCGGCACTGATCTCAGCAGCGCCGTGAATCAGAAACAGTTTATCGATCTCCTGTGCGCAGGCGAGCAGATTGCCTTCGACCCGTTCAGCCAGTACCCGCGCCGCATCGCGTGTTGGGCGCATTCCCGCCGCGCTCATCCGTTGGTTGATCCAACCCGGAAGTTGCGCCACCGCCAATGGCCAGATCGGCACGGCCACCCCTGCCGCTTCCACTGTTTTATACCACTTGGTCTGCTGCGATTTTGTATCGATTTTTCCGGCGACGATCAGCAGCAGATCATCCGTAGCGGGTGCTTCAGCATAGCTGCGCAACGCCTTACCTCCCGCATCGCCGGGCTTGCCTGTCGGCAGCCACAACTCCAACAGGCGCTTCTCGGCAAACAGTGACATGCCGCTGCTCTCCTGCGCCAGCGTGTGCCAGTTGAACCCCTTTTCAACGGTCATCACCACCCGCTCATGGCAGCCCGCCTCACGCGCATGTTGGCGCACGAGATCTGCCGCTTCTTGCACTAGCAGCGGCTCATCCCCACTGATGATGTAGAGTGGCGCGAGCCCTTTGGTAAGCTGGGTTGCTAACTGTTCAGGTTTAATCTTCAAAGCGGTGGCACCGCCTCTGTTGCGCTTTCGGGCACGCTAGGCGGTGCGGCTAACGTCTGCAGACGGCGCATCGCACGCTGCACTGCTGTACGGCGCATCCCCCGGTAGAGCAGCTCCTCTTCCGCCTCTTTGGCCAGCACATCTTCACCCGTAAATTCAAAGCTGCGCCGCAGGGTGATGGTTTGATTGCCCAGCACCGCTCGTGCAGCGCTATCGTTCACTGCAAATGAGACCGCATAGTGCAGCTCATACTCCTGCACCCGACCTGCGGCATCGACCGTGAGTACCCGCCGAGCCAGCTGCTCTGCACCAACACCGATGATCAGCGCTGCCGCTGCACGCTCGCTCACCACGCGGGTTTGACTGTTGGCCAGCGCTTGTCGCAGTTCGTTCACAAAAGGGTTGTTGTTGCTGCTTTGAATATAGAGCGGCGGCAGTGCTAGCTCACCGCCCACAGAACCGCGCAAGCGAAAACCGCACCCCTCCAGCACAATCAGGCAGCAGACAAACACCGCCATTAGCGGTGGCGAACATCGACGATTGCGCAGCGCAAACATCCGCTACCCCACCGCGACGATGTTGACTAGACGCCCCGGTACCACAATCACTTTTTTGATCGCTTTGCCTTCGGTGAAACGCTGCACGTTTTCATCATTACGCGCGGCCGCTTCAACCACCTCTTTGGCAGCATCAGCGGCGATGGTAATCTTGCCGCGCACCTTGCCATTAACCTGCACCACCATCTCAATTGAGTCACGCACCAGCGCCGCTTCATCGACCACGGGCCACGGGGCGTTCAACACATCATCACCGTAGCCGAGCTCGCGCCACAACAGATGAGCAATGTGTGGCGCAATGGGGGATAACAAGCGCAGCACGATACTAAAGCCTTCATCAAGTACGGCGTCGTGCGCCCCACCCACTTTTAACGTACCAAGCGCATTCATAATCTTCATGCAGGCAGCGACGACGGTGTTGAACTGCTGCTTATCAAAGTCATACAGTGCCTGTTTCAATACCGTATGCACTTCGAGGCGCACCGCCTTTTGCCCATCATCGGCATCATCAAACCCGGCACTTGTGGCGTTACCCAGCAGCGCGCTATTTTTGCTCCCCACCACCCACACCTTTTTCAAAAAGCGGTACGCCCCTTCAACCCCGGTGTCCGACCACTCCAGTGACTGCTCCGGCGGCGCGGCAAACATCATAAAGAGGCGCGCGGTATCCGCACCATACTTTTCAATCAACGCCTGTGGGTCAACCGTATTGCCTTTCGATTTCGACATTTTCACGCCATCTTTCAGCACCATGCCTTGTGTTAGCAGGTTTTTGAACGGCTCGTCGGTGGTGACCAAACCAACGTCGCGCATCAACTTGTTAAAGAAGCGCGCATAGAGCAGATGCAAAATTGCATGTTCGATGCCGCCAACGTATTGGTCGACTGGCAGCCAGTAGTTGGCACGTTCATCCAGCATCGCGCTGTCGTTATCCGCCGAGCAGTAACGAGCGTAGTACCATGATGATTCCATGAAGGTATCAAAAGTGTCGGTCTCACGCTCCGCCTCGGCACCACATTTGGGGCAACTGGTTTGATAAAATTCCGGCATCTTTTTAATCGGCGAGCCGACCCCATCCATCTCGACTTCCTCAGGCAGCACCACGGGTAGTTGATCTTCTGGTACCGGCACCGCGCCGCAGTGGTCGCAATTAATAATCGGGATCGGCGAGCCCCAGTAACGCTGACGCGAAACGCCCCAGTCACGCAGGCGATAGGTGGTGCGCTTCGCACCTTTGTCATGATCAGTCAAAAATTGTGCGATCGAATCAAAGGCCTGCTGCGAAGTCTGGCCGGTGTAGTCACCGGAATCGACCAGCACACCCTTTGCAGTAAAGGCCGCTTTAGTCAGGTCAATCTCGCTATCGTCGGCAGGCTTAACCGACTGCCGAATCGGCAAGCCGTACTTCTGTGCGAACTCCCAGTCGCGCTGGTCATGCGCCGGCACCGACATCACCGCCCCTTCGCCGTACCCCATCAGCACAAAATTAGCGGCGAAGATCGGCACCGGTTCCTCCGTGATTGGGTGGATCGCTTTGAGGCCGGTATCGACCCCCTTCTTCTCCATCGTCTCCATCGCCGCCTCGGCGGTCTCCATGCAGTTGCACTCATTGATGAAGCTCGCCAGCGACGCATTGCCCTCAGCGGCCGCGAGTGCCAGCGGGTGTTGCGGTGCAACGGCAACATAGGTTGCGCCCATCAGCGTATCCGGGCGAGTAGTGAATACTTTTAGTGGCTGCTCACTTCCCACCACTCCAAAATGGATCTCGATCCCTTCCGAGCGGCCGATCCAGTTGCGCTGCATGGTGACGACCTGCTCCGGCCAGCCGTCGAGTTGATTTAGATCATCCAGCAGCTCGTCGGCATAGTCGGTGATCTTCATAAAATATTGCGGAATCTCTTTGCGCTCCACCTGGGTGTCACAGCGCCAGCAGCAGCCGTCGATCACCTGCTCATTGGCGAGCACCGTCATGTCGTGCGGGCACCAGTTGACCGGCGCGGTCTTTTTATAGACGATCCCTTTCTCAAATAACTTGGTGAAGAGCCATTGCTCCCAGCGGTAGTAGTCCGGGTCGCAGGTGGCCAGTTCACGATCCCAGTCATAACCAAAGCCGAGGCGCTTGAGCTGGTCGCGCATGTAGGCAACATTCTCCTTCGTCCATTTGGCTGGGGGCACGTTGTTTTTGATCGCCGCATTTTCGGCTGGCAGGCCAAAGGCGTCCCACCCCATCGGCTGCAATACGTTTTTGCCCTGCATGCGCTGATAGCGGCTGATCACATCGCCGATGGTGTAGTTGCGCACATGCCCCATGTGCAGCCGCCCGCTGGGGTAGGGGAACATTGAGAGGCAGTAATATTTCGGCTTGCTCTCATCTTCGAGCGCTTTAAAGCTCTGCTGCGTTTCCCAATATTGCTGCGCCTGAGCTTCGATCTCCGACGGCCTGTACTTCTCGTCCATATCTACTTGTGATGCCTTGCGAGGAAAAAATGGTAGGATACCAGAAGAAGGAACATGACCGATAATCTGGCGTCTCCTTTTAGATGGCATATAGTTAGATTGCACCAGACCAGCAGCAAGAGGCAAAAGTGATGAGCGATAACGAACGCAGCACCAACGAAAAACTGGTTCACGCCTACAATAAAATGATGGAGCGCGTGAAACATGCCATTGAGGAAGCTAACGAAGAAGCAAGCCCTAAGGTTGCGGAGCTAGTTTCGAAGGCACAGAAAAAAGCGATTGAACTGGGCGAGGTCACGGGCGACGAGGCGATCAAGATTGGGGATTACCTCAAACGAGATCTCGACGCGGCCGCCGACTACCTCGCCAGTGAAGAGACTGAAGAACTGATCGAGTGGCTTAAGTTCGATATCGAGCTAATTGAAGATCGCCTGCTGGAAGCGTTTCTCTCCGTGGCGGATCAAACCAGGGTGGAGTTGCTGGCGCTGGAAGAGCGCGCTGCCCATGCCGATGAGTACCACACTGGCGAGATCACCGGCCCCGGCACACTGGTCTGCACCGCCTGCGGTGAGCACATCCACTTTCATAAAACCGGCCATATTCCACCGTGCCCGAAGTGTCACGCGACCGTTTACAAACGCAGCGAATCAGGATAACCCTGTTTTATCCCAGTCATCATTACGATGACTGGGTGTTATAATCCGCCACATCCAATTCTTAAAGATAGAACCACCAAGATGAAACCAGAAATGAGACGTATCGGTGCCCACGTGAGCGCCGCGGGCGGAGTGCAGAACGCCCCGCTCAATGCGATTGAGATCGGAGCGAAGGCCTTTGCCTTTTTCACTAAGAATCAGCGCCAGTGGAAATCCAAAGCGTTGACCACTGAGCAGATCGACGGCTTTTTGGCCAACATGGAAAAGGGAGGCTTCCGCCCCGAAGATGTGCTGCCGCACGACAGCTATCTGATCAACCTTGGCCACCCTGAAATTGAGGCGCGCGAAAAATCGGTCAACGCATTTATTGATGAGCTGCAACGCTGTAAGCAACTCGGTCTGGTCTACCTTAATTTTCACCCCGGCAGCCATCTGCGAAAAATCGAAGAAGAGGCCTGCCTTGATCTGATTGCAGAATCGATCAACTACGCGCTCGATCAAACCAGCGATGTGATTGCGGTGATCGAAAATACCTCAGGCCAGGGTTCCAACCTCGGTTACCGTTTTGAGCACCTTGCTCACATCATCGACAAAGTGGAAGACAAATCTCGCATCGCGGTCTGCCTCGACACCTGCCACACCTTTACTGCCGGCTATGATTTGCGCACCCGCGAAACCTACGATGAGACAATGAACGCCTTTGATGAAATCGTCGGTTTTGAATACCTGAAGGGGATGCACATCAACGACTCGAAACCGGGACTCGGTTCGCGGGTAGATCGTCACCACAGTTTAGGCAAAGGCGAACTGGGGCTCGACCCATTTAATTTCATCATCAACGATGATCGCATCAAAGATATTCCGCTAGTGCTGGAGACGATTGAACCGGCAATCTGGCCGGAAGAGATTCAGATGTTATACGGGATGATGGGCAAGCAATAACCCGGTCACAACAAAGCGCCTGTAGTCCCCTTGTCATTCCGGCGCAGGCCGGAATCTAGAAACCCTCTAAGGCAACTGGACTCCGGCCTGTGCCATAGTAACGAGTGATTTTATAAAAGCACCACCGACGCCAACCCAAGAAATACAGAAAAGCCAACAACGTCCGTCACCGTGGTCAACATCACACCGCCACCCAGTGCTGGATCTGCCCCCATTCTTTTGAGGAACAGTGGAATACAGGCGCCTGCAATCGCAGCGACAATCAGGTTGACGATGATCGCCGCTCCGATCACCCAGCCGATCTGGTAATTCCCAAACCAGAGGATTGCAACGGCCGCCACCACCACCGCCCAGAGTGCGCCGTTCAAGATGCCGATGGTGATCTCTTTCATCAAAAGTTTGCGTGAGTTGGCGCGTCCGATCTGCCCCAGTGCGATGCCGCGGATCACTAGCGTTAATGTCTGGCTTCCGGCGATGCCGCCCATGCTGGCGACAATCGGCATCAGCACCGCGAGTGCTACGACCTGTTCTATCGTTGCATCAAAAAGCCCGATCACCCATGAGGCGAGCAGTGCGGTCAACAGGTTAAGCCCTAACCAAACCCCGCGTTGACGCGCACTCACGGTGGCGGGGGCAAACATGTCGCTCTCTTCATCAAGGCCGGCCATGCTCATCATCGAATGTTCGGCCTCATCGCGGATCACATCGACCACATCATCAATCGTGATACGCCCCAGCAGGCGATGCTCTTCATCGAGCACGGGTGCCGATACCAGATCACGATGTTCAAACAGCCCCGCCACCTCTGAGGCGGTGGTGTCAGCAAGAATACTGACCGCTTCGGATAACATCACTTCATGCACCATTTTTATCGGTAACTGAGTCAGCAACACCGTTAATGGCAGTTCCCCTAGGTAGCGGTCGTCACGATCAACCACAAACAGCGCATCAGTCGTCTCTGGCATCTCACCACGCAGGCGCAGGTAGCGTAACACCACATCGAGCGTGACATCGGGGCGCACGGTGATGGTGTCAACATTCATCAAACCGCCCGCGGTATCTTCAGGGTAGGAGAGCACCGACTCAACGCGATGGCGGTTCTGCTCATCCATCGCCTGCAACACCTCTTCGATCACGGCAGCGGGAAGATCCTGCAAGATGTCGGCGAGATCATCGGCCTCTAACCCTTCGGCGGCGGCGACCAGCTCGTCTGAGCCCATCTCACCAATCAGCGAAGCGCGCAGATCATCGTTAACATGAAGTAACACTTCACCTCTAATTTCAACATCCAGTAGTGCCCACAGCGGTAAACGCTCATGCTGCGGCAGTGACTCTAGTAGATGAGCAACTTCGGCGGGGTGAAGGTGGTTTAGCATGCCACGGATCGTGGCGAGCGTGTCATGCTCAAGCGCCTGACTAAACAGCTCTAACCGTTGCTGGCGTCGTTCGCGATCTTTAATGGTTGGCATGGCACCTTGCTCACTGCTGATTCAAATTTTGCTTGAACCAGTGTAGGGAAAAGTGCCGCAAAATGGAAAATTTTATCGCCATAAAATAAACGCCATAACCTAGCGTTTATGTTTGTGGGTTACTCATTACTGGTGTTGGCTGAGTGTTTCAACTGCAACCGCGATCTCATCGGGGTCACCCAGTTCGAGTACGTTACTGACTTGGGCTGTTAACAGCGCAACATCACTTTCATTAATCTGTTTCCTCACTTCCAACAACATGGCAGCGGACATACTGAACTCGCGCAGCCCCATCCCGAGTAATAGCGCAGTAAAACGTGTATCACCGGCCATCTCACCACACAGTGATACGGGGGTTGCATTGCGTTCACCTGCGGCTATGGTCATCTGCACCAAGCGTAAAACAGCGGGATGCAAAGGGTCGTAAAGATGCCCAACTTCTGCATCCATACGATCTGTTGCTAAGGTGTACTGAATCAGGTCATTCGTTCCGATGGAAAGAAAATCAAATGCTTTTGCGAAGTCATCAGCGGCGATGGCAGCAGCTGGCACTTCAATCATGGCTCCGACCGGCATCGCGTCATCAAATGGCTGCCCTTTTTCACGCAGCACAGCCTTACATAGTTTTACCAATTCTTGGAGTTGCTGCACTTCACTTAGGTTCGATAACATCGGCACCATCATCCGCACGTTGCCCAGTGCTGAGGCTCTTAGTATTGCGCGCAACTGCGGCAGAAACAGTTGTGGCTCCTTAAGGCTCAAGCGGATCGCGCGCAACCCCAGCGCAGGGTTTGCACTATGACCACCACTCAGGTGATTAACGCCGATATTTTTATCCGCACCGATATCGAGCGTGCGTATTGTGACTGGCTGCTCTTTAAAGGCTTGCACAACTGATGCATATATCTGGTATTGCTCATCCTCATCAGGCAATTCTGCTCGATTCATAAAGAGCATTTCCGTACGAAAAAGCCCAACCCCATCGGCGTTGAGCTGCCTTGCAGGCTCGATCTCTTCGGTCAATTCAAGGTTGACCATTAAACGAACCAAGCAACCATCACGGCTAACAGTGGGCAAACCTCTCAGATTTTTTAGCGTATTTAAGCGCGCTTTATCATGCTCAATACAGCGCTGATAAAAACGCTGAGCACTGGTATCGGGTGATGCCACCACGACACCGTAACGACCATCGACGACTAGCCACTCATTTTGAAGCAGGTAGCGGCAAGCATTGTGCACACCAACCACCGCCGGCACACCGAGGCTGCGCGCCAAAATGGCTGTGTGCGAGTTGGGCGCACCATCTTCCGTAATGAATGCCGCAACACCGCGCTGGTGCATTAGCAACATGTCGGCAGGTGAGAGTTCATCGGTAACTACCACGCTACCGCGCGCGCGCAGTGACAACTCATCATGTGGTGACTCTTTGTGGCTCAATAGAATTCGCTGAATACGATTAACCACATGATCAATGTCATCACGGCGCGTTTTAAGATACGGATCATCCATCACATCAAAGACAGTCACCAGCGCATCTCGCTGCGACTTCACCGCCCACTCAGCATTACACTGCAGGCGTTTAATCAAATTAATCGGAGCGCGAGATAACACCTCATCCTCAACCATTAATAGATGGGCATCAATAAACGCTGTGATTTCAGGGGTTGTTCCGACGGGAATCTGCTGGCGAACCTGCTTCAGCTGCTGTTTAGCTTTTTCAATGGCGGCTTCGAAACGCGCCACCTCATCATCCAGAAGCGGTTTGGGAATGGCGTACTCAAGCACTTCAAGTTCATCACGGCGCAGCAGCTGGCATGGCCCGATCGCAACCCCTCTTGAGACTCCCGCA
>JALSHQ010000357.1 GCA_026982145.1 Gammaproteobacteria bacterium
CGCAAACCTTGGTCGATAGCGGTGACCCGATCAACTACACCCAAGCCTCTAACCCGACGCGCGATAGCGCCAGTGGTCGCGGCATATTGATGCTTGAAGTGGTCGGTGATGGTGCCAGCAACCTGCCCGATCAGGTGATTCCCAATAATGTCACCACGCTTGCCCCCGCAGGCACCGTCGCGGCCCCCTTGTCAGGCAGTGACCCGCTTGCTAGTTACCTCGGGCTCACACCGGCCAGTGATTCAGCTGCAGGGACTAATCTCAAACATGTGCTTCGCTTCACTGCTGGTGACCACAAATCCATTCTTGACCCCAGTGCCAACGCAACGGTGACCACCGCCATGCAGACGGCCGTCGCAACGTTTTTGGCCAGTGATGGTGATGGCTTTACCGTTACAGACACCTCAGTTCTTCAGTAAGCAGCCACGATAATTACGGAATGGGAGAGCGCATAGTGAATAACAAATTGATCATCAGAACTGCTGCCCCGATACTCTTCCTGTTATCAGGCGCGGCACACGCGATAGAGATCCAGCAAGGCGAGCTCTACGGCAGTTGGGACACCACACTCTCTTGGGGCATCGCCAGCCGGGTGGAAGATCGGGACGAAAACCTCATCGGCCTTGCCAACGGTGGCACCGCTTACGGCGTCAATTCCGACGACGGCAACCTCAACTACGGCAAAGGAATCTACAGCAACATCTTTAAAGTCACCTCGGAGATGGAGCTGAACTACCGCAATTTTGGCGGTTTCATTCGTGCCACTGCTTTTTACGACTACGAAAATGAGCAGGATGATCGCGCCAGAACCCCCTTGAGCGACGACACCAAAGCGTTGATCGGCAGCGATATCGACCTGCGTGATGCCTACCTCTGGACGCTCTTCGATGTTGCAGAGAGACCCGCCGAAGTGCGCGTGGGTAATCAACTATTGAGCTGGGGTGAAAGCACTTTTATTCAGAATAGCATTAACGCGATTAACCCTGTGGATGTCAGTAAAGCCCGCGTGCCGGGCGCTGAACTGCGCGAAATTTTACTGCCGATTCCCATCCTCTCGGCTTCGCTGACGACCACAGTCGCCTGCCTCTCATCGGTGCCACCACAGGCACGGCGGCGGCAGCGGCGGGGGTTGATCCCAATGGCCTTAGTTATGTACAAACGGCCCGTTATTTCATTAGCTACCCTGAGAATATTAAACTCTACGGTCTGAGTTTCAATACCGATTTAGGCCGCTCCGGCATCGCCCTTCAGGGCGAAGTCTCCTATCGGAGGGATGTACCGCTACAGATCGATGATGTGGAGATCCTCTTTGCCGCCCTCGGTGCGCAAGACAATCTCAGCCCCGGCAACACAGGCGCTGCGGCACTGGCGAGCGCAGGTCAGTTGGGTCTGGTGCCGTTTGAAACCGACATCCCCGGTTATATTCGCAAGGATGTCTCTCAAGTGCAGATGACCGCCACCAAAGTTTTTGGTCCTGCATGGGGAGCCAACACAACCGTCTTGCTGGGTGAGATCGGCGTTTCTCATGTGATCGATATGCCCAGCAAAGATGTGCTGCGTCTTAACGCCCC
>JALSHQ010000358.1 GCA_026982145.1 Gammaproteobacteria bacterium
AAAGCTTTTCTCGTAGGAAAAATCATAAAAGAAACCATCTTCAATCACAGGGCCGATGGTCACCTGAGCCGCTGGAAATAGCGTTTTCACCGCCTGCGCCAGCAGATGAGCGGTTGAGTGGCGGATAATTTCCAGCCCCTCCTCGTCACGATCAGTGACAATCGTCACCGTGGCGTCATGCTCGATCAGGAATGAAGCATCGACCAGCTCACCATCTACTTTGCCCGCAAGCGTAGCTTTAGCAAGCCCTGCACCGATTGACGCAGCCACCTCCATCAGCGTGACCGCATGATCGAATTGACGTTGACTACCATCTGGAAGCGTTACTGTTGGCATTGGAAGCTCTGGGATGTCCGGCTATATATAAAAAAGCACCGCATATCGAGTGGATAAACAGTGCCATCAAAACTGGTAGACGCGATTGGATTCGAACCAACGACCCCCACCATGTCAAGGTGGTGCTCTAACCAACTGAGCTACGCGTCTTCTAGACCGCGTAAGATACAGGAATTAGTGTGCTAATTTCAAGTAACAAAGCGACTTAGCTCCATTATTATGGTGCAGTGATGACTCTATTTTACATTCACTCTCTCGTTGTTCTCAGCTCAAACGGTATTCGCAGTAATAATACAGGGGATCACTCCCGCTATTTTTGAGCAGAAACCCCAATTCCACACTGAGGTAGCAACCGATCGTGACTGGACAAACCCTACCCGATCATTCATATTTCTGCCTCATTTACCGATACTTCTTCTGTGCAAATTTCAAAGAGAAACTCAATGTCTGAATCATGGGATAAAAGCAAAAGCAACGATAACTGGGATCTGCCTGAGGGCATGAACCCAATGAAGGTGATGCAAGTAGCATCTGGCTATTGGCACTCCTGCGCACTCCATGCGGCCAATCGGCTTGATATTTTCAATCTGCTCGATGGCGCACCCAAAACGCTTGATGAATTAACGGCGACAACAGGTGCGGATCGCCGCTGCTTGAGTGGCCTGCTCAGTGCGCTCGTCTCAATCGACTTTCTTGAGCGTGAGGGGGATGTTTTTCGCAATAATCAATTTGGCCAAACCTTCCTCACTAGCTCCAGCCAGTTTTATCAAGGCGGCATCGTCTACATGTTTGAAAATTGGTACGAGGCATGGGGCGGTTTATATAACACGGTCATGACAGGCAAACCCTCTGCACTCATGCATCAAGAATACTCTGACCAAGAGACGCGCGATTATATGATGGGGATGCATAATCGTGCGCTTTCACAGGCCGATGTACTTACCGGTATGGTCGACCTTAGCGGTAAAAAACTGTTAATGGATGTGGGTTGTGGCCCTTCAACATTTTCGATTAAGTTCTGCGAGCGTTATGACGGCCTCAATGCTGTCGCAATGGATCGCGCTCAAAATCTTGAAATCGCACAAGAGATTGTTGATGAATACAAGATGCAAGCGCGAGTTGAGCTGCGCCCCGGTGACTACAATAGCGATAGTCTTGGCTCAGAAAACGACGCCATGTTGCTCTCATCGATGACCAATCAAGAGTCACCAGAAAACATTAAAAAACTCCTGAAAAAATGCTATGACTCGATGAATAAAGATGGCGTGATCATGATTCAGGAACAGCTGTTAAACCCTGAAAAAACAGGGCCAGAGCTTGCCGCAATGATCGGCGTTAATCAAATCATCAACACCGCCGGTGGCTGCTCTTACTCTACCTCTGAAATGGAAGAGATCATGAGAGCTGTCGGATTTGTAAAGGTCAAATCAGAACAGATGCCAGCACCCAGCCCGTTTATGCTACTGACGGGGCATAAGCACTAAAACAGTTATCTCATAAGAAGGCCTTTGCACTGCGGCTTCGTGCAAAGGCCTTCTTATTCAACTGCAAACTGCTCCCATCATTTCGCTACTCCCCTCAAGCCACTTTTTTTGGCATAGCACTTCGGCCATGCGCTAATCGATACAAAGCAGGCAGTACCACCAGTGTCAATAAGGTCGATGAGATAATCCCGCCAATGACCACCGTGGCGAGCGGGCGCTGCACCTCTGAGCCGATACCGGTGTTGAGTGCCATCGGCACAAACCCCAGCGCCGCCACTAATGCCGTCATCAATACCGGACGCAGGCGAGTTAACGCCCCCTCTATGATCGCTTCATTCAGCGCTTGGCCGTGAAGCCTCAGATCTCGAATGAATGAGACCATCACCAAACCGTTGAGCACAGCAATGCCTGAAAGCGCGATAAAACCCACAGCGGCGGAGATTGAGAAAGGAATGTCGCGCAGTAGCAAGGCGACAATGCCACCAGTGAGCGCCAAAGGTACACCGGAAAAGATAATGGCGGCGTCTTTAAAAGAACCCAATGCCATAATCAGCAAGCCAATCACTAATAGCAGCGTGATGGGTACGACGATAGAAAGACGTTGCGTGGCTGATTGAAGCTTTTGATAGGTGCCGCCATACTCCACCCAGTAACCCGCAGGTACATCAACATTGTCTTTGATTGTTTGCTGGATCTCCTGCACAAAAGAGCCGAGGTCTCGCCCACGAACATTGGCTGATACCACTACTCGACGTTTGCCATTTTCTCGATAGACCTGACTGTAGCCCATGATTAATTTAAGATCCGCCACTTCTTTCAACGGTACATATAAACCATCGGCCAACATCACCGGTAGGTCTGATAAACCATCGACATCGTTGCGTAGATGTTCGGGTAAGCGAACCACGATATTGGAGCGACGATCGCCCTCATACAGTTGATTAGCGACGGTGCCGCCCAGCGCGGTGGCAAGCAATGTTTGTAGCTGATCGATACTCAAGCCATAACGCGCCATCGCTTCACGTTTGGGTTCAATCGTCATCACCGGCAGCCCGGTGGTCTGCTCGACAGCGACATCGGCCGCACCCTGCACATTTGCAATGGCCTGCTCTATCTCGCTGCCGAGTGCAATCAGCTGATCAAAGTCATCACCAAAGACTTTGACCGCGACTTCTGAGCGCACCCCAGAAATCAGCTCGTTAAAACGCATCTGAATGGGCTGTAAAAACTCATAGCGATTACCGGGAATGGGCGTAACCAGAGCCTCTAAATCAGCAACGAATTGCGCTTTTGTTTTGCTGGGGTCTGGCCACTCATCACGCGGTTTTAGAATGATGAAATTATCTGCCACGCTAGGCGGGACCGCATCGGTGGCGACTTCGGCGGTACCAATTTTAGCGAATACCCGTTCAACTTCCGGTAACTTTTTGACTTCCGCTTCCAGTGTTTTTTGCAGGTGGATCGCTTCACTGAGTGAGGTGCCGGGAATGCGCAGAGCATGCATCGCAATATCCCCTTCATCAAGATTAGGGACAAATTCAGAGCCGAGTTTGGGAATCAAAAAGAGTGAAGAGACAACCAACAACAGCGCGCCGCTCACAACACCCCACCTGAGTTTCAGGGAGAGCGATAAGATCGGTTTGTAGATTGAAAGCGACGCCTGCACGACTCTGCTTTTTTTCTCTTTTACCGGTTTTTTAAATAGCAGCGCGACGCCAGCCGGGACAAAAGTGATGGAGAGAATCATCGCACTGACCAAGGCAATGATAACGGTGGTTGCCATCGGGTGGAACATCTTGCCTTCCACACCGCTAAGCGCAAAGATAGGAATGTAAACAGCGGTAATAATAAAGACACCAAACAGTGCCGGGCGGATCACCTCACGGGTGGCTTCAAATACAATCGCCAAACGCTCATTCAGTGACAAGCCTTCTTTACGGTAGGCTTGGCTTAGTCGGCGCATACAGTTCTCGACGATGATCACTGCGCCATCAATGATCAAACCAAAATCGAGCGCGCCCAGGCTCATGAGGTTAGCGCTGGTTCGTGTTTGCACCATACCGGTGATGGTCATTAACATGGCGATGGGAATGACCATCGCGGTTAAAATGGCGGCGCGGACATTACCTAAAAAGAGGAACAGAACGACGATCACCAGCAGCGCCCCTTCTAGTAGATTTTTTTGCACCGTCGCTAGGGTTTTATCCACCAGCGTCATGCGGTTATATACCGCTGTGACGGTGATGCCTTCTGGCAGGCTGGTTTTAATCTCTTCCAGTTTGCGCGCGACATTGCTGGCCACGGTGCGGCTGTTTTCACCAATCAACATAAAGACCGTGCTCATCACCACCTCGCGGCCATTCTGCGTCGCGGCACCTGAACGCAACTCTTTACCCAGGCTCACACTGGCCACATCTTTTACCCGCACAGGAATGCCTTGATGTTGGCGGATGACAATATTTTCCAGATCCTTCAGTGTGCTGGCCTGACCGGGCACGCGCATCAACCACTGCGTCCCATTGTGTTCAATAAAACCCACGCCACGGTTGTTATTGTTATTTTGTATCGCCTCAACCACGTCGCTGTAACTCATCTGGTAGGCGAGTAATTTGGCTGGCTCGGGGGCGACTAGAATTTCTTTTTTGAAACCACCAATCGGATTAATTTCTGCCACACCTACAACGCGCATTAACTGCGGTCGAATAATCCAGTCGTGGGTTGAGCGCAAATCCATCGGCGTGATCAGGCTGCCATCGCTGTTTTTGGCACCCGGTTCGGCATCGACGGTAAACATAAAAATCTCACCCAGCCCGGTGGCAATCGGGCCGAGGGTTGGCTCTAACGACGAAGGCAGATCGCCTTTTGCGCTGCTCAGGCGTTCGCTGACTAACTGCCGGGCGAAGTAGATATCCGTGCCTTCTTCAAACACCACGGTCACTTGCGACAGGCCATAGCGCGAGACGGAGCGGGTATAAGAGAGTTTTGGCAGGCCGGTCATCGCGGTTTCTACCGGAAAACTCACCCGCTGCTCGGCTTCTAGCGGCGTATAACCGGGTGCCGCTGTGTTGATGACCACTTGAACATTGGTGATGTCCGGTACGGCATCAATAGGGAGCTGGGTGAACTTCCACGCACCCAGCCCCATTACGACCAAGGTGAGCACCATCATCAACCCTCGGCGAGCCAGTGAAAACTTAATAATTGCTTCTAACATGATGAGCCGCCTTTAATGGTCGTGAGCCGCGCCGGACTTTTCGATGTCGGCTTTGATGACATAGCTGTTTTCACTGACGTAACGGGTGCCGGGTTCTAATCCGCCGAGCACCTCCGCCCATTCACCGGCTTGCAGCCCAAGGTCAAGCATGCGCACTTCGTACTCTTCGCCAATCTGCGCATAGACGACGGTAAAATCTCTGAAGGCTTGTAGCCCGCTGCGTTTAACCGCCAAGGCAGCGGCATGTTCACCGACGGTTATGTTTGCACTGATGTGACTGCCAGGGCGCAGTTGCCCCTGCTTGTTATCCAATACAACGCGAACATTCACCGCTTGGTTGGCTTGTGCTATTACATCAATGCGTGAGACTTTACCGCTCGCAGTCTCGCCGCTAGTGGTATCGGTAATGGTGACAGGCGCGCCTATTTTTACTTCTTTCAGGTCGGTCGGGAAAACCGACAGCTCTGCCCACACCGTGCGGGTATCGATGATGGTAAAGAGCTTGCGGCCATCGGTTTGCTCGCCAGCATTGGCGTTACGTTGGCTGATCACCCCGCTGATGGGTGCGGTAATGGTGATCAGTTGCAGGCTTTCGTTACTTTCAACGGTGGCCAGCGTCTGGCCTTTGCGAACCTGCTCCCCCTGCGAGGCGTTAACAGACTTAATCGCGCCATCAAAACGGGCGGTGATATTGCGTACTCGCTCGTTATTCGCAGCAATCTGGCCATAGACGCTGATAGTCTTTTGCATCACAACAGCACCGGCAATCGAAGTGCCAATTTCCAACGCTTCGGCGACGGCTGTTTCAATCTTGGTACGACCTTCAATGCTATCGAACTGCCAGGAGTAGCTTGCGCCGTTATGCACTGCGTTAACGTTGACAACAAATGAGTGAGGTTCATAGATCACCATATCACCCCGCAGCGCATCTCCATTTGGTGCAAAATTAATATCATCAACCTTGCCACCGAAGCGGGTTAATTTAACGTTGAGGTTCACTTCCGCCGGGCTGAGTGTTTTACCACCCTTCGTTGCCCAAGCGCGAAACTCTGGGGGAACACCTGTCTCAAAAATAGCCAGTTCAAGGGTGAAATCACCGTCTTTTAATAATCGCCCACGATGTGGCCCTTTTTCGGGTTCGGCTTCATGTGCATCACCGTGGTGTCCGTCATCATGATGCCCGCCACCGTGTGACGCCGTATGTTCTGAGTGTGAACCACCACACGCCGTCAGAAATATCGCGAATAGTATGGGCAGCCAAATTCGGTGTGAGTCTATTTTCATCGTGTTATTCATGGGTAACCTCATCGGTTTGGCTGTTTCAAAGGCGCGCTGGGTTGCGCAATGCGCACGCCGGTCAATCGTTCAATTTCAATTAAGTTGCGATGCGCATCCGCGCTGGCTTCAATCAATGCATTGTGTGCATCCAGCAGTTCCGCCTGCACACTGCGCAGTTCCAGATAGCTGTATCGGCCTAGTTTGTAGGCTCTGCGGGTCTCTGTCAGTGCCTGCTCAAGTGGGGGAATGATCGCGTCACGAACAGTTTCGATCACATGCAAGCTGTGCTGTAACTTCTCATACATCACGAAGAGCGCAGTTTCGATGCGAACACGCGTCGCCAATTCTGCACTGTTCATGGCGGCGAGATTGGCTTCTGCTTCGGCAATGCGGCCGGAGTTGCGTGTGCGCTTACCAAAGGGAATGGTAATGCCGGCAACAAAGGCTTGGTCATTACCATTATTCATATGACGAAGCCCTGCACTCATACGCCAACTGGGTTTTCCTTGAGCGCGTGCAAGCTGTAGCTCTGCCTTTTTTAACAGCCGATTGGACAACAGCCTAGCGAATTCAGGGTTCTGTGGCAGTTGGGATTTGAGTGTTTCAAAAGATGCAACGTGGGGAAGCTGGGTGATGTCACCCAAAACGTGTGAAAAATTAGGCGTCACCGCCCCCCATTGAGCGGCCAGACGGCGATTGGCTGATCGCAATTCATGGTCAATATCTTCCCGTTGCAGTTTTCTACGTGCTAATTCTGCCTCTGCTCTGGAGAGTTCTGCCTCCGGTGTTTTGCCTGCGTTCACCCGTTTAGAGACTGATTTAATCGTATCGATTGCCAACTGAACTGTTTTATCAGCATTAGCCTTGCGTGCTTGAAATGCCAGACTAACAAGATAAAGACGTGCCGTTTCAGCTGCGGCATCTAACTGTTTTAACTCTGCGTTAATACCAATGAAATCTGATCCAGCGCGTGCGGCATCAATGTAACGCTGGCGAACCCCGCGTTCGATGACCCAGCTAATGCTGAGTGTCGCTTGAGCACTATCGACCCCCTTGTTTTTGCCAGTGCCGAGTAGATCCTCCAGCTCAAAGCTGAGCTCAGGGGGAGGCGCCAGCCCTGCCTGTTGCACTCGTCCCTGTTGGGCATTTAATTGGTAGTCAAATGCCTGTAGATCCGGGTTATGTTCAATGGTTCGGGTGATCGCTTCATGCAAGCTAATCGTGCTTTTGTTAAGTTCTAAGCCGGCAGCGACAGTTGCGCCCGGCAGTAACAAACAGCACATCGCTAACCTTGCGGCTGCTTGGCGCTGCAAAAAGAGAGGGATCCACATTAAAAACTCCTTGTGTACACTTGCCACGCCAGTAGACGTAACGATTTATCATTAAAAATCGATGGGGATATTTTCTGAGACAATCTAGTACACGTAGAAAGCTTAACGCTAAGCTACGGTAAAAACCTTCAGAAGGACTTTAGTACTGTGGTGGTGCCCGTAAAGGCGGGGAAAGGAGATAGTCGTGATGGATGAGTTTATCTTTTCGACGGCGCTGATGGACATGCCGTGAAGAGACAAATGCTATTAAGGAGAAAAAAATCACGAATAGTGCTATCGCAAAAGCACTGTGATTGAGGTTTTTCACCACCCCGTCAGGCGACACATCAAGCTCGGATACTTCGCCATAATGGTGATCGTGGGAGATGTCATGAGCAAAATGGGCTTTGCTCAAATGGGTATGGCCACTGAGCTCATCAGCCCCATGAGTGTGGTCTAGGTCATGCACGTGTAGATTAATGCTTTGCGCACACAGCAGCGCCAAAGAGAGAAATAGACTCCAAAGTAGTAATATCTTTCTATTTGTCTGGCGAAAAGAATCCATGGCCATTGGAGTCTATACAATTAAGTAAGCTAAAAGCAATCCCCATCTCACATCACTTGATTAGAAATCGCCACAATAAAAAACCCCTAGCCAAAATGGTCAGGGGTTTTACTTTCAGAAGCTGATCTGTTGCTTAAATGTACTGCTTAAGTCAGGCCGATGCTTTCGCATCGTCAGAAATATCAGCGCTACTCACTACCGGGTTTTTAGGCGTGGGCCAACTGCTCATTGGAAAAGGCTTAGTTTCTGTTTGATAGGTCTGAAACGCAGCAATCGATGCCACATATTGTGAAAGGCTATCGCCAAACGCCATCAGTTTAGGGTGGTGCTCACCCTGCGAGATACGGTAGACAAACTGCATCAACATCGTCACGCCAATGATAAACTCGCTAATACGGAGCGCGACCCAGAAAAGTAGCATGAAGACGAGCCGGAGCCACTGTTCGCCTAAATCACTTTTTTTCTCAACAGCGGCCTCACCGGGCGAAACAGTTTCTGCGGTGCTATCAATGGGTTTAATTTCATCCTGCTGACTCATAACTCCCCCCTTATTTTGCTCATTAAAGACATTGCATTTTTTAGTAAAATTACGCTCTCACCTTGAATGTGTTGAACATATCATCCTTGTGATGCGACTTTACACAAATTTTCATCACCACGTCATCATTAAATTATCTACGCCTAGCCGCTGACTAAAATCTATTTTATGGGATATAAAGCAACGAGCTGAATAACCTAATAAAACACAATAAGATAGCTTTCACTTCTTCAATGGCACTTCACAAGAGGAAGTTTTATTGACGCAGTAAACGGGTTTTTAGCGAGGCTTTATTAACACCTTCATTGCCCCTTTTTTTTGCGCCAACGTGAAAGCCGCTTGATAATCTTCCAACAAGCAGGTTCCGTCAATTAAAGATTCGGTCTCTATCGCGCCCTTTTCGAGGGCTGCAATGGCGTGAGTAAAATCACCACAACGAGAACCCATCAGCTGAATTTCATCAATCACTAACTGAGTTAAGTCAGTGATTAGTGGTGTGGGAAAACTGCTTTTCATAACGCAAACCCCTTGCGGGCGCGTTGCTTTCAAAGCTAAGAGCAAGCCAGGTTCACCTCCCGTAGCATCAATCGTCACATCAGCTGATTTAGGCTTTACCTCAGTTTCATCAATGCAACTCGCCGCAACTCTTTGCAGCAGTGCTCGTTGCCGCTCATAACGTGCAACAATTTTTATCTCCTTTTCTTGCAAAGCCATTACCCGCGCAATCAGCTGCCCCAGCCTTCCGGCACCCACCAATAGCACTTCTTGGTAAGTGTGAAATTGAAGCTGCTCAACAATGCGAAATGCGGCGGCCAGTGGCTCAATAAAAACCGCTTGCCGATCATCAATGCGATCAGGGATGAGATGAAGCGAGTTCACCTTCACAACCAACCACTCCGCAAAAGCACCTTGGTGCTCACGAATGCCGATAACACGACGATGCTGACAGTGGCGATATTGTTGCCGTAAACATTGCTCGCATTTTCCGCACCACTGATTGATTTCAGCAACCACACGTTTTCCGAGCCAATCGTTATTGACACCATCACCCACTGCTAACACCTCAGCAACGAACTCGTGCCCCGGTACACCACAAAAATCGGCATAGCCTTTAAGGAGCGCAAGATCAGTACCGCAAATACCCGCAAGCCGAATTTTTAATAGTGCCTCATCAGAGGCAGGCCGCGGCTGCGATAGTGTGTTACAGAGGGTGAGGTTTTGGTTCTTTAGAGATAAGGCTTTCATCGTGACTGCAGTGTAGCATCACCATAGGCATGATGATTAACTCCTGCCTATTGTAGGCTCAACCTTAATAATCGAGTATTAACGATGGCCGGTCGTATGGTAAGAAAGTGGCTCGCGTCATGGCTAATCCTTAGCCCTGTTTTTTCATACGCAATAAAACTGAAAGTGCTCTGAAGCTGTCTCTCGGGAGTGAATCATAAGGCAACAGCAGAGTATAGGACTCACCCTCTGCCAATAATATTAAAATAATTAATTTAGGATGAATATAAGTAGAGGGTGATAACGTAACCTCGCGAGTAATACCATCAAAGGTATGAAGCTGCCATATTCCCGCTGTATCATGAGTCAGTAGCCGCACTGATTGCGACGTGCGCTGTAATATGTGATGTTGATAGAGCCAGTAAATATAGTACCCAAGCAGTGCGGCGAGTGGCAATGTAAGCAGCAACGAAAAAACGGTAAACAGAATAAAGATTGCGCCACCAAAATTGGCAATCAAAAACCATTTTAGTGTGGCTGAGGGGTGTGGTTCAATCCGTAAATAGGGCGCGCACCTTATTGATGACATCGGCGATATCCTTATCTTCCGGCTGCTCACGTCCCATCAAATACTCCAGCAACTGCTGATCGGCCGTTTCAAGCATGCGCTCAAAAGTCTGTTGTTCATCAGTAGACAGTTTGGCGTACCCCTTTTCCAAGAAACCTTGAAGAAATAGATCTAGCTCTAACATGCCTCGGCGACATTGCCACTGAAGGCGTGCATAGCGACTGTTTTCGGCTGCATCAGCACTCATCACGTAAGCTGCTTGAGCATCATATGTTTTATCTTGCCAATTGCCTTGGTAGGATTAAGCCCTTTAGGGCAGACTTGCACACAATTCATA
>JALSHQ010000359.1 GCA_026982145.1 Gammaproteobacteria bacterium
TCTTCTTTTGTAAAATTATTTTTTTCAGTCATCATCGCTATTCAATTAATCGACAACGTGTCGCCACGTGTTCGTTTTCAAAAACAATATTGATGCGATACTAAGAAGTAAGAAGTCTTGGAAAAGTAACGAGATATCGTGACTATCCTTTAAATTCACACGCCCAGATAGACAATCTTCACCTAGGATTCACGCCGCCCAGATCACGCAACAATATATAATTGTTATTGTTTTTATAATGTTGTTCAAAAGTATATCCGTTTCCGATGGCAGATACCATGAAAAAACTGTGAATTCCTTCTGGCTGACCTGCTTTTCATGGCAAAATGAAGTACCTTCAGGGCATTCTTTTAAATTAATGTCAACGCTAGAGAAAAACTCATGAGTGGGCGATATGCCCCAAGCCCCAGTGGCTCCCTACACTTGGGCAATCTACGCACCGCGTTGATCGCTTGGCTCCAAGCTCGGCTTGCATCCCACCCCTTTATTCTGCGCATTGAAGATTTGGATCTGCCACGCACCAAAGCGGGTAGCCGTGAGCAGATGATAAAAGACCTTCTGTGGCTAGGGCTCGACTGGGATCAAGGCCCAGACATTGGAGGCCCCGCCGCCCCTTATGAACAGTCACAACGCGCAATCCTTTACGAGGCCGCATTTGTGCAGCTACTTGAGCAAGGGTTGATTTACCCCTGCTACTGCTCGCGCAAAGATATTCAAAATTCGGCTCGCGCTCCGCATGCCCATAAAAATGAGTCGATCTACCCCGGCAGCTGTCGCACGCCTGAAAAACGCGCCGAGATCGCCCAACGACACCCCAACAAAGTGGCCGCATGGCGTTACCGCACTTCATCTCGCTCCATTGAGTTTGAAGATCGCATCCTAGGCAAAGTGAGCCAAACACTTGACCTTGAAGTGGGTGATTTTGTGGTCAAACGCGCCGACGGCCTCTTTGCCTATCAACTCGCTGTCGTGGTCGACGATGGGCTCATGGGCGTGACCAATGTAGTGCGCGGCGCTGACCTGCTAGATTCCACAGCGCGGCAAATCGAACTGTTCGAAGTGCTCGGCTACCCCGCCCCAGCTTTCTGGCATGTGCCGTTAATGACAGATGCACAGGGCACACGGCTTTCAAAACGCGATGGCTCGGACTCACTTAATATGTGGCAACAACAGGGAAAAAGCGCAGCAACACTCATCGGCCACCTCGCCTTTACCGTAGGGTTAATTGATGAAGCACAACCACTCTCGGCACAAGAGCTATTACAAGGGTTAACGCTTGATCAATTACAACAGCGCATCCAACGAGGCATTACCCCCCGCGAATAAATGAATACGGTTCATCTGCACTCACCAAGCATCTCCTTTATTATTATCTCTACTGCTTAGAGATCAGGACTCACCGCACGAGTCATGATAAATTCAATACTCACACTCACAATGCATGAGAAACAGATGAACCAAGCCCAACAGCTGCTCGAGTTTATAGATAATAGCCCCAGCCCGTGGCATGCGGTTGAATCCACTATTGCGATGCTAACTCAGCACGGTTTTACTGCGCTCGCTGAAAAAGAGCCTTGGCAGCTCACCACTGGCAGGCGCTATTACACGGTGCGCGATCAATCCTCTATTATCGCCTTTGTAGTCGGCTCAGCACCGCCCTGCGAGAGTGGCTATCGCATCATCGGTGCTCACACAGATTCCCCTGGGCTGCGTATCAAACCTCACCCTGAGCAGAAGAAAGGCCAATATCTACGCTTGGGTGTAGAGGTTTACGGCGGGCCCATTCTTGCGACCTTTGCAGACCGGGATCTTTCACTCGCAGGGCGGGTCAGCATTAAAACAGGCGAGCAGCCACAGGCATTTGAAACGCGCCTACTGCGCATTGATGAGTCGGTTGTGCGCCTGCCCAACCTCGCCATTCACCTTAACCGGGAAGTCAATAAAAATGGGTTAAAGTTCAATATGCAAAATGAGCTACCACTGCTTTTCTCGCAGGCTGACCCAACAGAGGCATCTTTCAAAAATTTTATTGCAGCGCGCATGCAGGTCGAAGAAGCGGCCATTCTGGCATGGGAGCTGGCCGTTTATGATCTGCAACCGGGAGCCTTTTTTGGTGCGGATCAAGCATTCATTACCAATAGCCAATTAGATAATCTCGCCTCATGCCACGCCGCACTCCTCGCCTTAAGTTCAGTACTGGATAAACCGAGCGCGGCGACACAGTTGGTTGCTTTTTTTGACCATGAAGAGGTTGGCAGTGGCAGTGCAAAAGGGGCTGATGGGAGCTTCCTCAACGATGTGTTAACACGCATCAGCAGTGCGCTTGATGAAGGGGCACAAAGCCATCACCGAGCCATCGCTCAGAGCTACCTATTAAGCGCCGATATGGCTCACGCTTGGCACCCTAACTTCAGCCATCAGCATGACCCTGAACATCAACCGATCATTAACGCCGGGCCAGTGATTAAAATCAACACCAACCAGCGTTATACAACGGATGCACATACCGAAGCGCTGTTTGTCGCCATCTGTGAAGCGGAGAAAGTTCCTTATCAAAAATTTGTGAATCGCAGTGATCTGGCCTGTGGCAGCACCATCGGCCCAATGTCTGCAGCGAAAACCGGCATTCGCTCACTGGATGTCGGCAACCCGATGTGGGCGATGCACAGCATTCGGGAAAGCGCTGGCGTTGCGGATCATGATTATATGATTCGCGCGATGGCCGGATTCCTGCGCTGTTAAAATCCAGCAGCCGCTTCAGAGTTTATCCAGCGCCTGCTCACTCAGGACACGTATTCCGTGTGCTTGTAGCAACCGGGTGGTGATACCACGCCCCGCCACACGACGACTGCTAAAGCTGCCGTCGTAGACCTCCCCGCTGCCGCATGATGGGCTGCCCTCTTTCAAGATCGCGGTGGTCACGCACTTTGCTGTTGCCAACACAAGTGCCGCTGCTGCACCTTTATTAAACTGTGCAGTAACATCCTCACCCAAGCTATTTCTCACACAACAGCAAGATGAGCCATCACCGACAGTGCAAATCTCAGCGGCAGCACGCGGCACAGGTAAGCCCCCGGCCACCTCAGGGCAGATGGCGAACAGTTCATACCCTTGGGAGGGAAGCTCAGCAATACCGCTATGCGGCAATACTTTGCCATCATAACGCACCGCCTCACCCACGAGACAAGCACTCACCAGCAGTGGTATTTGGGGGCGCTTCATATTTGTCAGATTCGAAAGTGGTATTATGGAGGATAGTGAATCTGACCAGTATATAACAATCATCACCCATTCAGAGAACATCGCAATGAACTCCCCATTGTTCGACTTCAGTGTGCTGCAGCTCGCACTTACGGCGCTGCTCTTTGTCTGGACAGGCTTTGTTCGCAGTGGTCTCGGTTTTGGTGGTGCCGCTCTGGGGCTCCCATTAATGCTCTTCATCAACGACCAACCACTCTTCTGGTTGCCCGTTATCGGTGCGCACCTGCTCTTTTTCTCGGCACTCACACTGCGCACCCGGCTCGATAATGTCGACTGGCGCTACCTCAAAAAGAGTGCCATCTATATCACTCCACCCGCGTTAATCGGCGTCTTTGGATTGATCACTTTACCTAATCAGTGGATGCTAATCTTCATCTATTCAGTTTCGCTTTTTTACGCGCTGATGTGGCTGCTCAACCTCGCGATCAGCAGTCGGCATGGCTGGAGTGATAAACTACTGCTAGGTTTCGGTGGCTATGTCGCAGGCGCGTCGCTTACTGGAGCGCCATTGATGGTGGCCGTTTTCATGCGCAACGTCTCCTTCTCACAGCTGCGCAACACCCTTTTTGTGCTCTGGTTTAGCTTGGTCTCGCTCAAAATGAGCACCTTTGCCATGTTCGCCATTCCACTTCAATTAGAGAGCGCGCTCCTGCTATTGCCAGCCGCCGCTATTGGCCATGTTATTGGGCTAAAAGCACATGAAAGCATCCTCAAAAATGACCAGCAGTTCAAGCGGCTTGTTGGCGGCTTTTTAGTCGTCATCAGTATTTTAGGGCTGCTAAAGGTGTGGTTATAACGCAGCACGCTCAATTTTTGAGTCGACCGATGACGTAAAACCAACATACCCAATTTTGAGGGCGATAACATTATGTTATTTATATGAAATTTAATTTTTGACGCTCTGAAATATGGCTCATAATGTTGTAAAATAACTGTTATTAAATGGGCATGGCGTAAAAGATCAAACGAATCGTTAACCACTAGGGGTCGTTAATATGAGCAGTGGGCATGAACAGATAACAAGCTACCAAGAACAAGCGAGTGATTGGGCGCAACTTGCACAAGAGAACCCAGACGCCTTTGAAGCAATGCGCATAAAGCTGGTCGACAACTTTATTAAAAACTCTCCGGAGAGCGTGCAAAGACGCCTCAAAGGCATGCAGTGGAAAATTGAGCATGTGCGCTCAAAAGCCAACAGCCCCGCCGAAGCACTGGCGGCTATTTCAGAAATGATGTGGGAATCTGCTCAGCAGTTGAGTGAAAAACAGCAGGATTTGCTTGATCTCTGCACGGGTAAAAAGAGCCGTGTTATATCTGCCCGTAACAGCGCTAAAATTTTAAACTTCCGCCAAGTCGCCAAACAGTAAATAATACTATTTTTGGCGCATATAATGCGTGAACAAGGCCAAGCCACAAAACCTCATTGACTCATGCTTTTTTAAAGTTTGTGAGGCTCCATCTCAATATTGTGTAAACGGCGCCCGAGGAATTGCATTTCGCCGCGATAGCGCTCATCTCCAAGGGTCGAAAACTCAAAGCGAAAATGGCACAACAGTGTCACACGCCCTTCGAGGTTACGACGCAAACGTACTTTTGAAAGCACCACACTATCATCAAGGAACTGTACATTACTTTCATGGCAACGGCGCTTTGCAACTTGGTAAGCGACTTGCTTCAGTTCATGGGTACGCCACCAGAAGGCAAATGCTAATACGATGCCAGATAGCAGCAGTAGTTCAAGCAATGATGGCATTATCAAGAATGCATTCAGCGTGCAATAGCATCAGCCAAAGTGCCCACTGAAATTGCAAATTTATGCGAACGATTCCAGTCAAGTATCGCGCTGTAGTTTGCTGGGTAGGTCAAAAAGGCGCGCGTCCCTGAGCCATCTGGCTGCACAATGGTCGCGACCAAATCACGCTTGGGTAGTGGTTGACCAAACTGCTTACGGACACCGAGCGCTTGCCACTCAGCCAATGATTTTTTTACTTTTTCTTTGATTAATGTCTGATCAAAAGCCGCTGGCAACTGCACTTCGCGCCCCCAGGTTTGGTCACTGCGCCAACCGATGCTGGAGAGATAGTGAGCGGCCGAGGCAAAAGCATCTGCCTTCGACTCCCAGACGTTGATCTTGCCATCGCCATCGCCATCGATCGCATAGGCACGGAATGTAGATGGCATGAACTGTGTTTGCCCCATGGCACCCGCCCATGACCCCTTCATCTTCTCAAGCGTAATGTGCCCTTCGTCCAAAATCACCAAAGCATCGATCAACTGTTTACGGAAGAATTTAGCGCGGCGAGGGTCATACGCCAACGTAGTCAATGCAGCAATCACATTATGGCCACCACTAAAACGACCATAGCTCGTTTCCATTCCCCACAAAGCAGCGATAAAACGCCCTTGCACTCCAAAGCGCGCTTCAATTTTTTGAAATAATTCGCGGTGCTCGCGGTACTGCTTACGCCCTAACTCGATGCGATAAGGGGTGACTCGTTTGTCGAAATAGTCCTGAAATGTCTGAATCGTCTCCGGCTGTGAACGATCCAACTTCACCACTCGCGGGCTTGGTTTAACCCCAACAAAGGCCTGCTCAAGTGTCTTGTCCGAAATACCCTGTTGACGCGCTTCTTGTTTGAATTCAATCAGCCAGCGCGAAAAGTTTTCATCTTCACTCGCCAGCGCTACAGTAGGCAACAGCAGCGAAGCTAACATCGCTATCTTCAGTAAAAGTGGTGATTTATGAGTCATTATCGAATCGTTCGCTGTTGAGTGATCTCACATCTTAACTAATACAGCGCCTGATTTACATCCACTTCAGGTGATTTTTTGCCGATGGTATCAACACTTAATCATTAAGGTTTTTTGCTAAAAATAGGGCGAGTACATCGGCAGAGAGCGCTTCACTAAAATAGAAGCCCTGCGCAGCATGACAACATTGGCTTTTCAAAAAATCCAGCTGAGCCTCTGTTTCAACGCCCTCGGCAATGATATTAAGTTTTAAGCTACGTGCCATCGCAATGATGGCAGTGATAATGGCTCGGTCATCCGGGTCATCACAAATATCACGCACAAAGGAACGGTCAATCTTTAACGTATCGATTGGGAATTTTTTTAGATAGCTTAACGAGGAGTAACCCGTGCCAAAATCATCCAATGAAAGTTTCACCCCCATTTCATGGATGCGATTCAATATCTCATGAACAAGCTGATGCTGATCCATCAGCAGTGACTCGGTGATCTCAAGCTCTAGTAAAGCCGGGTTCAGCGCACGCTCATAGATCATCTGCTCAATTTTTCGATCCAATCCAGCATCTCTAAATTGAAGACTGGAAAGATTAACCGACATACACAGTGGAAGCGGCGATAGTGATTGCATCTGCAAAAGCTGATCACATGCGACGTTTAAAACCCACTCACCCACCTCAAGAATTAAGCCGGTCTCTTCAAGTACGGGCACAAATTCCCTTGGTGAAATTCCAACACCTGACTTACCCTCAGAATCAGGAAACCATCGCAATAGCGCCTCAACACCCATCAACTGACCAGTATTGATATCAAGCTGCGGTTGGTAATAGACCTCTAAAGCAGCTTGTTTTACTGCGTTGCGCAGTTTTGTTTCGAATGTCAGGCGCTCATACGCTTTCACACCCATCTCGGATGAGTAAAACTCATAGCGATTGCGGCCACGCTCTTTGGCGCGATACATCGCAATGTCCGCATGTTTTAACAATGTATTCACATCATCACCATCATCCGGACAAAGCGCTACACCAACGCTGGCCGAGATAAAAAGTTCATGTCCCTGAATACTGATCGGCTCACTTAAGGCAGTTAGCACCTTTTTCACCAGTTTAGTCACTTCGCCCTGCGTCTGAATTTCTTCTAGTAAAACGACAAACTCATCCCCGCCAAAGCGCACCACGGTGTCGGATGCTCGTAGGCACGCTGACAGTAGGCGCGCTGCAGATTTGATGGCCTCATCACCCGCATCATGCCCTAATGTGTCATTAATCATTTTAAAGTGATCAAGATCTATGAATAGGATCGCCACACGTGAAGCCTCTCGTTTGGCACGATGCATCATTGCCTGTTCTAGCTTATCGATCATCATAGCGCGATTGGGCAGCTGGGTTAGGGCATCATGATGCGCCAAGTGACGCAAACGCTCTTGCGCTTCGATACGGTCGGTGATATCCCGGCCGGTGGAAATAAAGTGAGTAATTTCTCCCACACCATTTTTCAGTGGTGTGATTGTTTTTTCTTCGTAAAACAAAACACCATCTTTACGACGGTTAACCAAAATATCACTAAAGACATCGCCTGATTTTATGGTCGTCCAGAGTGTTTTATAAAAGTGACTGCCATGCTCCCCTGCCCCTAGGAAATCAGGCTGATGCCCCACCACCTCATCATGTTGGTAGCCTGTCAATCTTTCAAAGGCTGCGTTGGTATATTCAATAATACCGTGGCTATCAGTAATCACCACGGCATCTGCCGTCTGTTGTAGCGCTGTTGAGAGCATGCGCATCTTGGACTCGTTCAGTTTGCGCTCACTGATATCTGTCACGCTGCCTCGTAACAGTATGCTGTCATCCGATGGTAGGCGTACTAGTCGTACTTCGCACGTCACGCAGTTATTTTTATTACCTATAAACTGCCACTCAAATACGAGCGCCTCTCCAGTAACCGCTCGTTCAATATAGTGTTTAATAAGCACTTCAGCAGGGTCGCCATTGTTTAGCAGTTCTGGGCTTAAGCGTGTAAAATTATTTTCAACTAGCTCCGCACGCGAGCGCCCAAAAAGGCGCTCTGCGTTCAAATTAACATCAACAAATCGATTTGATGCCACATCAAGCACCAAAATCGCTTCTGGTGCATGCTCTACTAGCGTACGAAAACGCTCCTCGCTACGACGTGCATTTTTCAGCGCAAGCATACTATTCAGTGCTTCAGCAAGACGGTTAGCCATCTCATTAAACACCATGATCTCATCGTCACTGAAATTGTGGTGGCGAGCACAGTGGTGTAAACCAAGCAGCCACGGCTTCCCCACGCGTGTTTCAATCACGACTGATAACTCTATTTTGGTTGAGCTGGCTTCCATTGCTTCGCGCGCGAAGGTGGCCGTGCGAAGATCACTCACACTGGGACCAGGTGATGAGAGGCATTGTTCAATGCCTAACTTATGAGCTGGGGTGATTTCAACCGATGTTTCTTGCGCGTAATCACCTGACCATTGCGACAACGTCTTTTCCATTTTCACATCAAAGTGTGAAGCGTTTGGGTCACAAGGGTGCAGTAACCAGACGCGGTCACAGCCAAAGATAGTCAACATCTCACTCAGTGCATTATCCAACATCTGCTCAATGCTAGCAGCGCGGTTACTGACTTCATTGAGACGCTGTAAAGAATCGATCAAATCAATATTGACCAATTTTTGATGTTTAAGCACAGTATTATTAATACTTTTATTCACCGAACAACCCACCGCGACTACACCACACTATTATTGTTGACGATGTCACTCATAAACGACCACAGCCTCATTCAGTCGTTAAACCACCACCATATACAACCAGTAAAGCTACCATAAATCAACATGAGTCGTTAACAAAATGACCTTTAAACCACTGGCTATTTTTTACGTGTAAAAACCCAATCATGTTCATTCGACATGTCCGAATTAAAGCTGTAACCCGCTTGGTTAAATGCCTTAATCTTTTGCGGGTCTGTTATGCGTTGCTTGATGATATAACGACTTAACAGCCCTCTAGCCCTTTTGGCATAAACACCCAGCACCTTGTACTCACCATTTTTATACTCTTTAAAGTGTGGCGTAATAATTTTTGCCTGCAGCAGTGCCGGTTTAACCACTTTAAAATATTCGTGTGAAGCGAGGTTGATCAAATAATTTTCACCCAATTGGTGCAACTGCATGTTTAAACTTTCAGTAATACGATCCCCCCAAAATTCATACAAATTTTTACCGCGCTCTGTTTCAATCTTGCGCCCCATTTCAAGTCGATAAGGGAGCATCAAATCAAGAGGCCGCAGTTGCCCATAAAGGCCGGAGAGAATGCGTAAATGTTGCTGCGCAAAGGAGAGGTCATCTTCATCAAAGGTAGTTGCATCAAGCCCTGCGTAGACATCCCCCTTAAATGCCAGCACAGCCTGTCGCGCATGGTGGGTTGTAAAAGGACGACGCCATTGTTTAAAGCGCTCAACATTAAGAGCTGCGATTTTTTCACTGACGGCCATGAGTGACATCAACTCGGCCACAGAGTAGTGACGCATCCGCTTCACCAATGCTGCGGCATCATCAAGATGATCGGGCATGGTTTGCAATGATGTGGTCACTGGGGGTTTGTAATCGAGGGTTTTAGCAGGGGAGATTACGATCAACATAGTCTTCTATTCATCAATATAAAGCACGCCGAAATTTATAGCGGCAAAGCATTAAGCAGGCGTGATAAGCAAAGAAAAAAGCCAGCGACTAAGCTGGCTTTCAGTATTACGCGGTGCTGGGCACAGGTTGCAGTGATGCTTCTCGCAGTTTCTTTTCAAGATAGAAACAGACAAACGGAGTAACGCTCGCTACCATGATCAAAGCCGAGGTGCTGTCGGGCAGTTTATAACGCCGCATCACCCCCATGGCGCAACCAATATAGAGCATGAAGAGCAGCCCGTGAGTCCAACCCATCACAGTGACCGCTTCCGGCACCCCTAAGTAGTATTTCGCTGGCATTGCGGCAAACAGCAATAGCAGAAATGAGACACCCTCAACCATACTGACAATTCTAAATGTTCTAAGCATTTTGGTTTTCATCTTAACTGATCGTTTTTTATCTGGCGAATTTGCGTTGACTTCCCAGTTCAACATCACCCCCCCTCACCCTCCAGTGAAACACCATCCTAAAGCCTAGCTGCATTAATATCAAATCAGCTTTCTATAGCCAACAAAGCGCATGCGCTAAGTTAAGAAGTCGCTAAGTTAATTCATAAAAAAACCCGCTGAAGCGGGTTTTTAACTCGTTTTCCAGCACGGCGATCAATTACGCGGCTGTTAATACCCGCTCAGCAGCACTGACAGCCACACCACGCTCATACTTTGCCCCCAAACGACCCAGCACATCTTCAAGTGCAGCAAGACAGAGCAATACGTTGCGGCGGTTGCAGGCGTGACCCATGAGGCCAATACGCCACACCTTGCCAGCCATCACCCCTAAGCCTGCCCCAATTTCAAGACTGTAGTCACGCAGCAGCAAGGCACGCACCGCGGCATCATCAACCCCTTCCGGAATGGTGATGGCGTTCAGTTGCGGTAAACGATGCGCCTCATCGACAACGAAGCTCAATCCCATCGACTCCAATCCGGCGTGCAGTGCAAGATGGTGTTTTTGATGCCGAGCCCAGCTGTTCTCTAGCCCTTCTTCCTGTAAAATCACCAGTGATTCATGCAGTCCGTACAGTGCGTTGATCGGGGCAGTATGGTGGTAAGCACGCTTGCCGCCCCCACCCCAGTATCCCATCACCAAATTAAGGTCAAGAAACCA
>JALSHQ010000360.1 GCA_026982145.1 Gammaproteobacteria bacterium
TAAGCGCCACGTTGCCCGCGCCACCCGGGCGCTCTTCTGCATTGCCGACGCGCACGACCGGCACCGGTGCCTCAGGCGAAATGCGCGAGGTGTCACCGTACCAGTAACGATCCAGCATTAGATCACCCACCACCAGCACACGGGCGGCATCAAAGGAGGGCATGTGAACTTTCATATCAATTACGCAACGTCTCTTTTTTCATCTGTAAATAGTGGCATATGATAACAACCCGCACCACAGATTGCAGGCGTATCGACCACCTCTCTGTACAGAATGGCATGGCAGGTTATAATCACACTTTCACCCACCCACAATACAGGAAGCACATGGACATCCGCGTACCAGTCTCTGCAGGCGAGTGCCTCGACAAAATCACCATTCTCGAAATCAAGGCTGCGCAGATCAAAGACGCCTCCAAGCTAATCAATATTCATCACGAGCTGAAAATCCTACAGGATATCTGCGCACAAACCCTGCCGAAAGAGATCGACATCAGCAGTGAGATGGCTGAGTTGAAGTCGATCAATGAAGCACTATGGAAAATTGAAGATGACATTCGAGATAAAGAGTTCGCGGGTGAGTTTGACCAACGCTTTATTGAGCTGGCGCGCTCAGTCTACGTCACTAACGACAAGCGCGCGGCCATCAAGCGCGTGCTCAACGAAAAGCTGGGGTCAGAGCTGGTCGAAGAAAAGTCCTACGCTGATTACCAGCAGAAATAACTTATTTCTTTAATAGGTACTTTGCACCGCAGTAGGGGCAGGTCGCCTCGCCTTTTTCTTCGATCTGCAGAAAAACGCGTGGGTGCGAATTCCACAAGCTCATGCCATCCATCGGGCAGTGCAGCGGCAGGTCAGCCGCCGTCACTTCATAACAACTTTCTGCATTTGGTTCGATGATGCCTTCAGCCGCGTTACTCACTCGCCCTCTCCTCAATCAACAGTTATGCCAAGTCTACACCAATGTTAGCCATTCCGAATGGTCGTCACGGCGACCATGCACATAATCAAAATAGAGTGACTGTAATTTTTCCGTGATCGGGCCACGGGTGCCGCTGCCAATATCGCGCCCATCCACAATGCGGATCGGTGTCACTTCAGCCGCAGTGCCGGTAAAAAAAGCCTCGTCTGCAATATAGACTTCATCACGGGTGATCTGTTTTTCGCGCACTTCGATCCCTTGCTCATTCGCAATCTGCATGATTGTGGCGCGGGTAATGCCATCGAGCGCTGCCGTCAATGTTGGCGTATAAAGGATGCCATCACGCACCAGAAAGATATTTTCGCCACTTCCTTCAGCCACATACCCTTCGGTATCGAGCAGCATCGCTTCGTCGCAACCACACTCCATCGCTTCGTTGAGTGCGAGAATTGAGTTCATATAGGCACCATTCGATTTCGCTTTGCACATGGTGACATTCACATGGTGGCGATTATACGAAGAGGTGCGCACGCGAATCCCTTTCTCCATGTTCTCTTCGCCCATGTAAGAGCCCCATGACCATGCGGCAATCATCACATGCGTTTTCAGATTGTCGGCACGCAACCCCATCCCTTCTGCACCGTAAAAGCACATCGGGCGGATATAGCCAGATTCAAGCGCGTTATCACGCACCGCCGCGCAGGTCGCCGCGTTGATGGTCGCCTTATCAAACGGCATCGGCATTTTAAGGATATGCGCCGAGCGAAAGAGGCGATCGGTGTGTTCTTTGAGGCGAAAAATCGCAGGGCCCCGGTCTGTTTTGTAGGCGCGCACCCCTTCAAAAACACCCAGTCCGTAGTGCAGCGTATGGGTCAATACATGTACTTTTGCCTCACGCCACGGCACCATCTCGCCATCGAGCCAGATTACGCCATCACGGTCATCCATATTTACCATACCCATAAACTTACTGCCCGCCGCTGATTGAATCAAAGCGGGCAATTGTAGCCAAATCGCCGCCGCTTTTCACTGCCTGAAGAGACTTTATTCGCCATTTTTCTTTCAGGTGACGCTGCTTACGCTACTTTTCTATCCAGCGACGCCATAACGCCACCACCCGCTGACGAAAATCACTAAACTCATCTGCAGCCACCATGGGCTGCTGATCCTGCAGTGCAAAGCGGTGCAGGCGGCGGCGATAGGCACGATAGGCCTCGCTCAGCAGCGCCACATCTGCCGCAGCCATCAGGCCGCAGCGCTCAAACTCTGCCAAAATACGGATGTTATCCGTAAACCGCAGCAGCTCCGGGTACTGATGCGCCCAGCGCAGCACTCCAAATTGCACCATAAATTCGATATCAGTGATGCCACCCGCTCCCTGTTTGATATCAAATTGATCGGCACTACCGCGCGCCAGCTCCTGACGCATCTTTTCTCGCATCTCCCTCACTTCGCTACGCAATGTCATTTCATCACGCGCGCGTGTCAGCACCTCATCTCGCACAGCTTCAAACTGGGCTGCTAACTCAGGGTCACCCGCGACCACTCGTGCCCGCACCAGTGCTTGATGCTCCCAGGTCCACGCATCCTCGCGCTGGTACTCCGCAAACGCGGCGATGTCACTCACCAACAACCCTGATGCACCGCTGGGGCGCAGCCGCATATCAACTTCATACAGCACCCCTGCTGGGGTGAGCGTATTCAATAGATGAATCACGCGCTGGCCAAGGCGCGTATAAAAGATACCGTTCTGATTACCCTTTGGTGTGGCGTGAATAAACACCAAGTCAAGATCTGAGCCATAGCCCAGCTCAACGCCACCCATCTTGCCATAAGCCACCACAATAAAGCCGCTCGGTACTCCTTGATGCGGAGAACCGTTGCCTCTGTTTCTATTTTTCATCCGCAGATGATCCGCCGCCAGCGTTAACGCCTCTTTCAATACCACCTCTGCCAGCCAGGTCAGGTGGTCACTCACGACCATTAATGGCAACACATCCATCAGGTCTGCAGCCGCAACCCGCAACATGTTGACCTGCTTAAAATCACGCATCAGATCCATCTGGCGCTCAAGGTCGTTCACCGGCACCTGTGCCAGCTCAGCGCTCAACTGCGCTGCCATCTCTTGCTGAGAGGGGGGTGCATAGAGGGTTCGAGGATCAAGCAGTTCATCCAGCAATATCGGGTGCTGGCTCAACTGCTCGGCAATCCACGGGCTGGCCGCAAAGAGGCGTACCAGTTGCGACAGCGCCATCGGATTCTCGACCAATAGCGCTAGGTAGGCGGTACGCCGCGTGACCGCCTCGATCAAATTAAGCACGCGCTTTAACGTCTCATCCGGGTCATCCGCTTTGGCCACAGAGGACAACATCAACGGCATCAATTGATCCAGCCGCGTTCGCCCTTCCGTGCCAGACATGCGGCAAGCATACCCCTCTCGTAGCTGTGCGATACGGCGCAGCGCCTCACTACTCTCGCAATAGCCGTGCGCTTGGAGGATCGACTCGGCCTGCACACCATCAACCCACTGCTGCCACACCGCCGCCAATGTTTCATCTCCCGGCGCGGCTTCCACTTCAGCCTGCGGCGCTGCAAAGACCTGCTCGAAATGAGTTTCAACCCACTGGCGTTTTTTATCCAGCACTGCTGAAAAACTGGGCCAATCCGGAAGGTTCATCGATAACGCTAAACGCAACTGCCCTTCATCGTCAGAGGGCAGCAGGTGGGTCTGTTTGTCCTCAAAGGCTTGCAGACGATTTTCAACATTGCGCAAAAAACTGTACGCATCGATCAACCCATCCACCACATAGGCCGGCAGATAATCGCTCGCGGCTAACTGCCGCAGCACAGTCAAAATCGGCCGTTGCTGCAACGTAGGCTCACGCCCACCACGAATCAGCTGAAACGCCTGCCCGATAAACTCCACCTCGCGGATACCACCCACGCCTAGCTTCACGTTATCCTGCGCCCCTTTTCGCGCTAGCTCACTGCGGATCATCCGCTTCATTTCGCGCAGCTCGGAGAAGGCGCTAAAATCGAGATAGCGGCGAAAGACAAACGGCCTCAACTGCGCCAGCAGTGACTCGCCCTGAACCAGATCACCCGCTACCGGGCGCGCTTTGATCATCGCATAGCGTTCCCACGCTCGCCCTTGTGACTGGTAATACTCTTCCAGTGCATCAAAACTCATCACCAGCGGGCCGCTGTCACCATACGGGCGCAGCCGCATGTCGACCCGAAAGACAAAGCCCTCTTCGGTGGTCTCATCAATCACGCTGATCAAGCGTCGCCCAAGTTTGGTGAAGTACTCTTCATTGCTGATGCCACCCCGCTTACGCCCACGTTTGCGGGTCTCGCCCGCTTCGGGAAAAGCAAAGATCAAATCCACATCGGATGAGAAATTGAGTTCACCGGCGCCCAACTTTCCCATCCCTAGCACCACCAATGATTGTGGCTGTTGTGACTGCTCCCCGGCCGGCACCCCCAGTGTTTTGGATTGCCACTGGTGCAACAGGGTCAGTGCGCCATTGAGGCAGCTGTCGGCCAGTGCGGAGAGGTCACGTAATGTCTCGTCCAGCGGTGCCCACCCGGCCAGATCGCGCCACGCAATGCGCACCATTTCGTAACGCCGAAAGCGGCGCAGCCGTTGCGACAGTTCACTCTCCGTTTTAACCTTTGTCAGTAAACGCGCCAGCTTTCGCGGGTACTCATCGGCTCGATAATCGACCAGCAAATCACCGCTACGGCGCAATTCATCGAATAATTCAGGGTGGCTCGCGCAGCTCTCAGCCACATATTCACTAAAAGCCCAGACGCGGCAGAGTACTTTTAAAAAGTCATCGTTACTCGGTGGGGAGACGCCCACCTCAGCGGCATGTTGAAGATAGCTCTCCCACTGGTGCATCACTCGGCGAGCGATAGATTCAGGAAAGCTGTCGGGGCAGAGCACCTCAAGGCGAGCGCTCAGATCTGCTGTGTTAACCGAAACCATATTTATGCTTCAACTAAAAAATTAAAGACGAAGATCAAGTACCACTAATGAGCTCAATCATACACGACATAACGGGCGATAAAGTAAACGTTATCACAAACATAGCAGACTAGCCGCTGCGCCTCAGACTCAAGTTAATTCCCTTTGTGGTCGATAGTTTTTTGCGCCTGCGCATTACAACCTAAGGAACCTCTGATTTATTCTGAGCGAAGTGGATTGTGATCTAAAATGTTCAGCTTCAAGACGCGAATCGCACGTAATAGCGGGCTATTGCGAAGATTTGCAACGTAGAAGATGGATATTTTAGGCGCAAGAGAGGAGTTCATGAATAAATCAGAGGTTCCCTAAATCTATTTGAGCGATTTATTTCAGGAAAAAACAATGGAACTTCATGATTACCTAAAGCTGATGGTCGCAAAAGATGCCTCAGACATCTATATCGCCGTCGGCGCGCCTGTTAGCGCTAAGATACAGGGCGCTTTGATGCCGCTTGAAAAAACCCCGGTCAACCCATTGCGCGCAAAAGAGCTCGCCTACCAAATCATGAACCCCGAGCAACAAGAGACCTTTGAAAACACCCTTGAGATGAATCTTGCCATCTCTGAGAGTGGCATCGGGCGCTTCCGTATCAACCTCTTTCAGCAGCGCAATCAAATCAGTATTGTCATCCGTAATATTAAAACTGAAATCCCACGCGCGGAAGATCTAGGGCTCCCCCCTATTCTTAGCAAACTCATTATGCAGAAGCGAGGGCTGGTGCTCTTTGTTGGCGCAACAGGGTCAGGTAAATCAACCTCACTCGCGGCACTCATCGACTATCGCAACACTAACAGCGCCGGTCACATTATTACCATTGAAGATCCCATTGAGTACCTCCACCGCCATAAGAAATCGATTATCAACCAACGTGAAGTGGGAGTGGATACCCTCACCTATGAAGAGGCGCTAAAGAACACCCTGCGCCAAGCGCCCGATGTGATTCTTATCGGTGAGATTCGGGATCGTGAAACAATGGAACACGCCATCGCTTTTGCAGAGACCGGCCACCTTGCCATCTCAACCTTGCATGCTAATAACGCGAATCAGGCGTTTGACCGTATCATCAACTTTTTTCCTGAAGAGCGACGTAACCAACTGCTGATGGATCTATCGTTGAATGTGCGCGGTATCGTTTCACAACGCCTCATTCCAACGCTCGACGGCAAACGCGTGGCCGCCATCGAAATTCTACTCGGCACCCCACTGGTCAATGATCTTATTCTAAAAGGGGAAATTCACAGCATCAAAGAGATCATGAAAAAATCTGAAAACATCGGCATGCAAACCTTTGACTCTGCGCTCTACAAACTCTACAAAGATGGGCGAATTTCACTGGAGGAGGCGCTGCGTAATGCGGATTCACAAAACAACCTGCGCTTACGCATTAGCTTAGAAGAGAAAGATCTTGCTGCGGAAGAGGATAATATGCCCAACAAGCCAGGCAGCCTGAGCATTGAAGAAGCGGAGGAAGATGGTCAGAGCACGCGCCTGAGGTAACGTGCCCATTTAACTGCATACCTAAAACAGGTTAAGTTAACCGCCTACGAGGCAAGTTGGCGCGCCATGATGTCCAGCCCATCTCCCCCTTCCATCACACGATTAACAACCATCCGCGCTTGGTAGTCACCGATTTCCAGCGACTGCAGGAGTGACTGAGGGATGCTGCTGTTAGCTGCATCACCAATATTATACTCTTTAAGCAGGCGATCCGATAAAGCTACCAGCTGAGCATAAACCGCATGTTCGCCCTGATATTCAAGATTGTTATGCTCCCTTGTTGCGACGATAAGCTCTTCGGGAAGTTTCCAGACATCCATTAACCAAGCACCAATTTGCCCATGTTCATAGCCAAAAATTCGTTTTTCAATTTCCACCAAATCCGTTTCAGGTTCAGCAACAATGAATTTATTCAAGATTAAAAACTCATTTCGAAACAGGTGACCCACTAACATATGGCCAAAATTGTGCAGCAACCCCGCAAGATAGGCGAGCCCCGCTGGCGGGCGAATCTCATCCGGAAGCTCGCCACTTAACGACTGGGTCAGTGCCGCACTAAAAACAGCATGTTTCCAAAAGGCATTCATATTCAGCGGAACATTTTTAGGCAGTTTAAAGGGTCTTGCGGTGGTCACCCCAAGCGCCAAATTCATCACCATGCTGAAACCAAGCACACGAGAGACCGCGGTCTGCACTGAGTCAACTTTTCCGCGATAACTAAAAAAGGGCGAGCTGGCATAGCGCATAATCTGCGCTGCTAAACTGGGATCCATTTCAACGATCTTCACCAAGTCACTAATTGAAGCCTCAGGGTCTGAGCTCAATTGAATCACCTGCAGCGCCATTGCGGGCATCGCCGGTAGGCGGTCAAGCTTCGCAATGCGCGCTTTGATATTTAACAGCGGTTCAACACTCTTTTCAGCAGCCATACAGCACTTCCTTTACGCGCGATTTCCGATTTCACAGGATGTCTATCAGGAAAGGTCTAAGAGACAACACACAAGGTGCATCATGCCCACTTTAGATATCGGCGCCTTGGTAAAAAGCGCGACATCTGAATGATGAATGCTTGACCGTTTTCAAGGGGTACACGAGACCCTAGTCACACTTTGAAGATATCGCACTTAAGCAGACGAAATTTTCTGAATAGCCAGATGAGAGGAAAGCCATTTACTGCATGAATGAGGGCTTTAGCGTAATCCATTTTCTATTGGGGCGCAGGTTGTGCGCCCGCTTTCTGCTCACCAAGGCGTAGCAGGCTGGGCAGTAAAATCAGCGTGAAAATGGTACTGAGGGTCATTCCACCCACGATCACTGCAGCCAGCCCGCGATAAAGCTCGGTGCCCGCCCCCGGCATCAGCAGCAGTGGCAACATGCCGAAAATACTGGTCAGGGTGCTCATTAAAATCGGGCGTAGACGGCGTTGCACCGCCTGTTCAACGGCATCACGACGCCCCAACCCTTCGCGCTCCGCACTGCGCGCTTGATGCACTAAAAGAATTGCATTGTTGACCACCAACCCCAACAGAATCACGAAACCGATCATTGTGAGCAGATCCATCGACTGCTTAATCCCAAACATGTTCATCAGATAGAGTGTGGCCACCCCTCCCACTGTCGCCAGTGGAATGGTAAGTAGCACCAGCAGGCTATCTCTGAACGAGCGAAACAGTGCGCTGATCAGAAGATAGAGAATCGCGATCGCCAGCAAAAAGGTGCCACTCATATTGGTCAGCGTGGTCTGCAGTTTGTCTGCCGATCCAGCATAGCGGATGAAGCCGTCTTCCGGCAGTGCCGCTTCAATCACGGGGGTTACTTTAGCTTTGATCAGCTCCATCCCTTCTTCAACCGACATTCCCTCTGGCAGCCTGACTTGCAGTGTCACGGTGCGACGACGATCGATGCGCCGCAGCTGATCGGGGCCTGCAGTGCGCACCACATCAACCAGTTCACCCAGCGGCTGAACACCACCATTGGGGGTCGCCAGCGGTGTCGCAGCCAACTGCTCCGGCGTGAACCACTGCTCGCTACGCAGGATTACATCGAGCCGTTTTTCGCCATCGAAATAGTCTGCCACGTAGAGGCCATCGCCCAGCGCACGTGCGATCCCCCCGATGTCGCCCCGGTTCCAACCCACCTCGGCAATACGCCGCTCATTGGGGATCAAGCGCAGCTCTGGCTCGGCAAGGTCCAGCCCGGGATAAGGGCGCGGCATGGTGCCAAAGGCTTCGCGCACCGCCATAAAGCCAGCGCCCCCCGCCTGCAGCAGCGCTTCAAGATCACGCCCTTGAATATCGATATCGATCGCACGCCCCCCCCCTAACCCACCAAATAACGACGCTTTAAAAGCAAAGCCGATGGTGTCGGGAAAACCGGCAATAATGCGGTTAATCAGCGGCACCAGTTGCCCTGTCTCTTCCGGCACCACGGTGCGAGCGCCCATGAACATGCCGCGTGGGAAAGCGACAAAAAAGTAGTTATCGATCTGCGGCTGCTGTTCGCCTGTTAAATAAGGAGCCATCGCATCGGCCACTTTCTGCCCCATTTCACGCTCCATAAAATCGATGTTGGCACCCGGTGGCGGGTTGATGAAACTAAACACTAAGTTGCGATTCCCCTCGGGCAGGTAGTCTGTTTTCGGGAACATTAAAATGACCAGCGCAACGGGCACTGTCAGCAGCCCAATAATCCAGAAGAGGCGCGCCCTAGGGCCAGTGATACGCATCACTCCGGCCGTCATCGCCGTCCACCAGTGGCGATGCGGATCACTCATTTCAGTGTCGTGCAGCCAGCTCACCGCCGTGGTCGGCAGCACTGTCACAGCAACAATGAGTGAAAAGCAGACCGCCACGGCAATCGTCAGCGCGAGATCCGCAAAGAGCTGACCCGCCTCATCGGCAAGAAACACGACCGGCAGGAAGATCGCCACCGTGGTCGCGGTCGAGGCTATGAGCGCACCCCACACCTGACGCGTGCCCTGCGCAGACGCCTCGGCCGCGGCCATCCCTTTTTCTCGCAGGCGAATAATATTTTCCAGCACCACAATGGCCGCATCAAGCACCATCCCGACTGCAAAGGCGAGCCCCGCCAGTGAGATCACATTCAGTGAGCGCCCGGCGGCGTCCAGCACGATAAAGCTCCCCAGTACACAGATGGGGATCGCTAGCGCCACCATCATTGTGGCGCGGAATTTCCGGAAGAACCACCACAGCACGCCCACGGCCAGCAAAATACCGAGCGCAAGATTGCTGGTGACCATCGCAATCGAGCGGTCGATGTAGATCGTCTCATCATAGACCTGCTCCAGCGAAAGCCCCGCCCGCTGCAGTGGCCCATCACGCAGCTCAGCCACTGCTTCGCGCAGCCCATTCATCACTTGCAGCACGTTAACTCCGCTCTCGCGGTGGGCATTAACCGCCATGGCAGCACCGCCGTTCTGAATCACAAAGCTGCCGCGATCCACCATCTCCACCGCCACCTTTGCCACATCTCGCAGGTAAACAGGGCTGCCGTCGCGCCACTTGAGAATCATCGCACCCAGATCTTCTGCACTGTAAGCACCGGTGTAACGGACGGTGTAACGACGCTTACCAACGTCGGCAAAGCCTGCCGAGATATCCTCCGCCCCGACCAGCTGCGCAATCTCCGGCAGTTGAATGCCGAGCGTGGCCGCCTGGTAGGGGTCGAAGGTGATGCGCAGTTCATTTTCACGCCCACCGCGCACCTCAGACATCGCCACCCCGGGCACACGCTCAAAACGGCTCTGCACCACCTCTTCGATATAATCCTGATAAGAGGCGATTGGGCGCTCATTGCCCACCATCGGTTTGATGATGAACCACGCAATCGGGCGACTGTCCCCGCCCACCGAACTGATCACCGGCTCGTTCGCATCTGCAGGGTATTTGGCGACACGATTAAGGCGGCTCAACACTTCCAACAGTGCGCGCTGCATATCAGTACCGACAATAAAGGTGAGTGTGATCTTGCCACTGCCACGGCTCGCCTCAGAAAGAATACGGGTCGCGCCCGGCAAGCCACGCAGTGCATCCTCCTGCGGCTCGATGATCTCTGCCTCCACTTCTTCCGGCGCTGCTGCGCGCCACACGGTTGAGATGCTGATCTCTGGCGTCTGCACTTCAGGGGTCAACTGAATCGGCAAGCGCTCTAGGCTGATCAACCCAAACAGCAACACCAGCAAAAAGGCG